>CAMOKZ010000005.1 GCA_946618155.1 uncultured Lachnospiraceae bacterium
TCGTAGTGATAGGACCGGCGCGGGTCGCTGACCGACCCTGCCGCGAGGAAGGCGCCCCGGATAAAGGCCCTGCGGCAGCAGGTGCGCCCGCAGATCTCCCGGATGGCCGCCGAAAGGTCGCCGGCCGGCTCCCCGTCCTCGTCCAGCAGGCGGCACGCCCGCAGGATCTGCACGGACTGGGCGTGGTCAAAGACCGCAAGGGTATACAGGCTGCTGGTCCCCTTCAGGCCCTTCGCCCGCACGCCGATCTCCGGCTGGACGCCGAAGCCTCTGCGCATCAGGGCGGCGCATGCCCGGACCACCTGCAGATTCTCCGTGCGGATGCGGATGCCCACCCGGTCGCTGACGGACAGCACTACCCGCCCGCACATCGTCAGGATGGCCGCAAGGTACGCCGTCTGGCAATGCCTGGCCCCGGAAAGGGCACCGGACAGTTCTTCCCTCACTTCACTGGAAAATGACATCCGAACACTCCCTAAAATTCGCCGAGGAAGCGGACCTCCGGCTCCAGGCGCACCCCGGAATGCCGCAGGACTTCCTCCTGCACCTTTTCCATCAGTTCACGCACCTGGGCCGCCGTCGCGCTGCCGCGGTTGACCACGAAGCCGCAGTGCTTCTCCGAGACCTGGGCGTCCCCGACGCGGAACCCCCTCAGGCCCGCCTCCATGATCAGCTTGCCGGCAAAGTTCCCCTCCGGCCGCTTGAAGGTGCTTCCCGCACTCGGCAGCTCAAGAGGCTGCTTTGCGGTCCTCTTCTCCCTAAGCTCCTCCATCCTGGCCAGGATCTTTTCCGGATCCTCCCTCTGCAGGCGCAGCACGGCCTCCAGGATGATCCCGCCGGCCTTCTGGATGAGGCTCGTCCGGTAGCCGAAGGCCATCTCTTCGCAGGTATAGGTCCTGATCTCATCCTCCGGGGTAAGGACGGTCACCGACTCGGTGCAGTCCTTCAGTTCCCCGTCGTAGGCGCCCGCGTTCATCACCAGGCCGCCGCCCAGGGTCCCCGGGATGCCCGAGGCAAAGGCGAGGCCGCCAAGCCCGTTCCGCTGCGCCTCCCGGGAGACGGCGCTCATCAGCGCCCCCGCCTGGGCGGTAAGCCGGACGTCGTCAATGCTGATCCGGTTCATCCCGCGGAAGATCTGCAGGATGACGCCGCGGTATCCCTTATCCCCGACCAGGAGGTTGCTCCCGTTCCCGATCACGGCGAAGGGCACGCCCTCCTCCCGGCAGAGCCTCACGGTATCCCGCAGCAGGCCGGCGTCCGTCACGGATACAAAGTAATCCGCGGGACCGCCGATCCGGAACGTCGTGTGCAGCCGCATCGGCTCCTGCTCGGACACGTTCTGCGCCCCCGCCGCTGCTTTAAGCTGCTTCGCAAAATCAGGACTCATGCCTTCTCGCCTCCATCTTCCTCTTCCTGCGCGGCAGGCTGGGCCCCCGCGCGGATCATGCCGCTGTCGGCGATGCTCTTTACCGCCTCGCGGAGCTGCTCGGGCTCAAGGACGAGGGCAAAACGCACATACCCCTCGCCGAGGCTGCCGAAGCTGCTTCCCGGGACGCAGATCACGCCGGTCTTTTCCATCAGTTCCAGTACAAATTTTTCCGAATTGGTATAGCCCTCCGGCAGCGGGGCCCACACGAACATGGTCCCTTCGCTGTCGGGCACGTTCCAGCCGATCGAGCGGAGGCCCGAGCAGAGGGCGTGGCAGCGCTCCTCGTAGCGGCGGCACTGCTCCTTCACCTCTTCCTCCCCCTCGGGAGAAAGGGCGGCGGCCGCGCCGTACTGCACCGGGAGGAAGATGCCGTAGTCGAACTGCGAGCGCAGGTTGCGGAAGCGCTCGACGATCTCCCGGTTGCCGATCACGAAGGACATGCGGGCGCCGGTAAAGTTGTAGGACTTGGACAGGGAATAGAATTCCACGCCCACTTCCTTTGCCCCCTCGAAGGAGAGGAAGGATCTGCCCTCCCGTCCCCCGTAGATGATATCCGAATAGGCGTTGTCATGAAGAATCACGATGTTGTATCTGCGCGCGAAGCGGATCAGCTCCTCGTAGAAGGAGGCCGGCGCCGTGCGGCAGAGCGGGTTGCCCGGATAGCTGACGACCATCAGCTTCGCCTCCCGGGCGATGTCCTCGGGGATCTCGTCAAAGGCAGGAAGGAAGCCGTTCTCCTCCCGCAGCGGATATTCCCAGACGCGGGCGCCGCACAGCAGCGGACCCGTCTTGAAGATCGGGTAGCCGGGGTTGGGCACCAGGACAAGGTCGCCGGGATCGCACAGCACCCAGGCGATGTGGGCCATGCCCTCCTGGGAGCCGTAGATGGACATGATCTCCTCCGGATCCAGGCTGACGCCGAACCGTCTCTGATAGAAATCGATGACGGACTGGATGAGCCACGGCCTGTCGGTCAGGGAGTACTTGTAATTGTCGGGATCCAGGGCAGCCTTTGCCACCGCCTCGCGGATCCTCTCCGGCGTCTCAAAGTCCGGCGTGCCCACCGACAGGTTCCAGATCTTTCTGCCCTGCTTTTCCAGTTCCTCTTTTTTCGTGTTGAGCACAGCGAAGATCCCTGCCTCGGAGGGTCCTGCCTTGCGTGAAAACCTGAGTTCCATCTTTTTCTCCCCGCGCGACGCGCGTCTTCTCTTTTCCAGGATAAAGCTGCCCGCGTACAGCAGGACGCAGATGACGCTGATCACGCCGCCCGCGGCCAGACCGCCGGGTACATAGGTCATGGAGATGCTGTGGGTGCCGGCGCCGAGCATCAGGCCGGTCAGGGCTGTGCCGACAGGAACGGCGGACGTCTTCTGTCCGTCCACCTGTATCCGCCAGTTTTTGCTGTAGGGGATCGTCAGCAGGAGCATGCCGCCCTCGGCGGTATCCACCGTGCCGGTCAGCCTGTTGCCCGAAGCGGAAACATCCTTCAGCTGCTCCCGGGCCAGCACGTCCCGCACCGCCTGGTAGGCGCTGTTCGGGCAGGTGTAGATGATCGCCCTGCGGGTCGCGCCCGAACTGATCTTGACCGAGAAGTCTGCCGTGTTTTCCCCGTCCAGCTCGTTGACCGTGTAGAGATGATCCGTGTAGGTCGTATATTTCCTGCTGTATTCCGGTGTGTTCACCTGGATCTCGTCCACCCGCTCCGGCAGGTAGATGTAGACCTGCTTGTCCTCCGGGATGCGCAGGCTGTAGCTGCCGCCGTCCTCCAGGTCGATCGTGCGGTCCAGGATGTACAGGTCATCCAGGCCCGTCGCCAGGCGCACGAAGGCGTTCTGCACCTCGATGGGCGTGCCGTCCGTGATCGTCCACTCCGCAAGCTCCGGGCGGACCATAAAGCCGATGGACAGCGCGTTCTCGTTCTCGTAGACATCCAGGTTCTCGTCGGTCTGGGTGAAGGTGAACTGGTACAGCTTCCTGCCCTTCCCGTTGGAGGACAGGCAGTAGCGGATGCCGAACACGTCGTTCATCAGCTTCGTCACGCCGTTGTACCCGTTCTTGTTCGTCCGCCCTTCGATGCCCAGCCGGTCGCACAGCTCCGTCAGGGACGCGGCCATGGTGGAGTTGAACATGACCAGGGAGCTGCCGCCCGCGTACATCGTGACATTGCGCATCCGCTGGCTGTCGATCTCGCTGCGGAAGAATTCGCTTCCCGCCTCGAGGGGCTCGATCATGTTCTGGTAGGAGGCCTGGTCATCCAGGTAGATGCTGCGCGTCACGTTGTCGTTGCAGATGATGCCGTAGACCCCGCTGCAGACCGCCTCGGCCAGCATCACGGCGGCCATGCCCGCAAACACCGCCTTCTCCCTGCCCTTCCAGACGCGGACCAGCAGGCCGATGCTGCAGTAGATCATGAGCAGGCCCAGGGTGATCCCGTAGACGGCGGGCTTAAGGGAACCGGTGCGCAGCACGAAGGCCGTCACGGTAAAGGACAGAACACTGGCGACAGCCGCGGCAAAGCGCGGCCCGGACACCTTCGCCAGGTCGCGGGAGGCGTCGAAGGCCATGACCAGGACCACCGCGATGTAGAGAAAGGCGAAGCGGTTCGGCAGGCCGTTCTGCACGTGGAACCCGTGCCAGATGTAGTTGAGGATATTCAGGGAAAAGCTGAGCATCAGCACGCCGGCGAGGACGAGCTTCGCGAGCCTCTCCCGCAGGCGGATCCGGTCATCCAGGGCGTAGAGCACGGCGAAGAACAGCACGCTGACCCCGCAGTAGGCGTTGAGGCCGACCTGGGTATCCGCGATGTTGATGGGCGCCTGGGCCGCGAAATGGGCAAGCACCATATCCACAAAGCCCGTATAGAATTTGATGCTCGTCGGAAAATGATTGTTCAGCATCGATTCGGACGCGGTCAGCGCCCGGTAGGCCGGCAGCAGCATCAGCGCCGCCATCCCGCCGGCCAGCAGCGAGAACCAGGCAAAGCGCAGGCAGTCGGTGACCACGCCCTTCAGGGTCAGCTGCCGCCCGTCCGTGACAAAGACCACGAGAAGGTACAGGCAGGAAAAAATGCAGAGCATGAACCCGATGTAGTAATTGCACCAGAGCCCGAAGAACAGGGCGATGCCGTAGAGGCGGCCGTCCTTTCTGCGGACGATGTCCTCGATCCCGCGCATGATCAGCGGGAGGGCGGCGATGCTGTCGAGCCACATCAGGTTAAAGTAGTAGCCGATGATAAAATTGCTGAGGGCGAACATGACGCCCATCACCACCGGCGCCAGGCGCCGGCGCAGGTCCCGCTGCTGCAGGTACCAGGAGAAGGTGCCGCCGCACAGCGCGATCTTGAACAGGATAAGGTAGTCCATCGCGTCCGCCACGTGAGCGCGGGACACGAAGGCAAGCACGATATTGAGCGGACTGGCCATGTAGTAGGCGATGGTCGACCACAGATCATAGCCGAGGCCCGCGGAGAAGGAATACAGCAGGGAGCTGTGGGTATGGAGCTTCTCCTGCAGGTCGGTGTAGAAGGGCAGATACTGGTGCAGGGAATCGATGATCAGGACCGTTCCGTCCCCGAAGGGCCAGACGCCGATCGCGATGTAGCCGGCCAGCACGGCCAGGGCGCTTATCCCGAAGCCCGCCAGGAATGCGGTCAGGAGAATTCTGCGCCTCGCCTTCCCCGCGCCGGCGGGCGTGCCCTTAAGCCTGCTTTTCTTTTCCGTTATCTGCTCTCTTTCCAACTGTATCTCATCCTCTCCGTACTTATCCCGGTGCCATCCGGCTTCAGCGCACCTCGACCTCCCGGCCGAGGTTAAAGGAATAGAGGAGCATCTGCTTTACCGGACGCCCGGTCACTCTCTCCAGCGCCTCCCGGTAAAGGGTCAGCTGCGTCCGGTAGCGGTCGACGAGGAATTTCCCGTCCCCGCCGGGCACATAGTCCGTCTTGTAGTCCACAAGGACGATCCCGTCCTCCTCCTCAAAATACGCGTCGATGATGCCCTGCACCAGGACCTCTTCATCCTCCGGCCAGCCAGGATCGATCCTGGAGGCCGCAAAACCCAGCGTAAAGGGCTGCTCCCTGACCAGTCTTCCGGCCCGCGCCGCGTCCCGCATGCGCCGCGCGAGCGGCGAGGCAAGAAAAGCGCGGATCTTTCCGGTATCGGCCAGTTCCAGCACATCTTTCTGGATTTTACCACAATTCAGAAGTCTTTCCAATTGAGAATCAAGAAAGTCGTCCGCGGGTTCGGCGGACAGGTCCAGCACCTCCATGATCCGGTGCATCGCGGTGCCGTGCTCGGCGCCGCGGGGCCTGCCGCTGTCCTCTTCCTTTTTCCGGAACCGGGGGACCAGCGGGTCCGGCACCGGGTCCGGGAACATCAGCGAAGCGCCCTCTTCCTCCAGGGCCGCTGCCTCGATGGCGGCGTGCTTCAGCTCCGAGACCGAAAGCTTGCCCGGCACCGCAGCTGCCGCTTCGTGGGGCATGGTGAGGGACAGCACCCGCTTCAGCTCCGCGGCCGCGGCGGGATCGATGATCTCGTCCGGGTCAGCCGCCAGCAGCTGCGCGCGCCTTCTGCGCACATCCTGCGTGTCCCGGCTGCTCCTCTCCCCCTGCTGCGCCTCATCCGCAAGGCGGAGGATAAAGGTCTCCTCCCCCCGGCCGGTCTCAGCCAGGACGGCCGGCATCAGCCAGTCGAGGAAGCCCTCCGCGCCGGAGAGCGCCGAGTAGGAAAGGGGGCCGCCCTTTTCGGCCATGGCGGTCCATTTTTCCATCTTGTCTTCCGCCCCGCGCACCCTGCCCGTCATGATCAGCTTTTCCTTCGCCCTTGTCATGGCGACATAGAGGACGCGCAGCTCCTCCCCGAGGCTCTCCTCCAGGATGGTGCGCCCGATCACGTTCCGGGAAAGGAGGGGTTCCTTCACCCGCAGGACCGGATCCTTCAGCTCAAAGCCGATTCCCAGCTCATGGTGCATGACCACAGAGCTGTAGGCGTCGGTGCGGTTGAACCGCTTGCCCAGGCCGCAGACGAAGACGATGGGGAACTCCAGCCCCTTGCTCTTGTGGATGCTCAGTATCCGCACGGTATCGCCCGCGTCCTCCGCGGAGGGCGCCTCGCCGTAATCCACCTCATAGCGCTTAAGCAGCTCGATGTAGCGGACAAACTGATAGAGTCCGCTGTAGCTGCCCGCCTCGTACTGGGCCGCCTTTCCGGCCAGCATCTCCAGGTTGGCGCGCCGCACGGCGCCGCCGGGCAGCGCGGAGGCGTAATCAAGAAATCCCGTCTCCTCGTAGATGTTCCAGAGCAGACGGTGCACGGGCGTGTAGGGCACGAGGTCCCGCATCCGCCCTGTCATTTCCGTGAAGGCGGCGAGCTTATCCGCCGTCTTCGTCCTTTCCCCGGCCAGGCAGGCCTGACAGCAGGTATAGAAATCATCCCCCGGCGCCCCCGCAAGCCGGATCTTCGCGAGGTCCTCATCGGTCATGCCGCCGATGGGCGACCGAAGGACCGCCGCCAGCGGGATATCCTGGCGCGGATTGTCCAGCACCTGCAGATAGGAAAGGATGGTCCTGACCTCCGTCGCGGAAAAATAGCCCGCGCCGCTGCCCGAATAGACCGGGATCCCCTCCTCGGCAAAGACATCGGCAAAGGGCTCGGCCCAGCCCCGCACGGTCCGCAGCAGGACGGCGATATCCCCGTAGCCGGCAGGGCGCATGCCGCCCTTCTCCCGGTCATAGACGGGAAGGGTGCCGACGATCTCCCTGATTCGCCTGGCCGCGGCCCTCGCCTCCAGCCGGCGGGCGTCCCGGGCGGCAGCGCTCTCTTCCCCGTCGCCGCTCTGATCCGTTTCCTCCCCGGAGGGTTCACCCTCCTCCTCATCCTCCGCGGGTCCGTCCTGGGACGCGCCCAGCAGGAGAAGCTCGGGCAGGTAGGGATCGGGATCTTCGGCCTCCGGATAGTCCGCGCCGGGATAGAGGGCCGCGTCCGCATCATACTCGATGCCGCCCAGGGCCGGCGTCATGATCTTTTCAAACACGCGGTTGACGCCGGTCAGCACCTGGTGCCGGCTGCGGAAATTGCGGCGCAGGTGGATGCAGGTCCCCGTCCCCTTCTCCCGGTAGTCATGGTATTTTTCCAGGAAAAGCTCCGGCCTTGCCAGGCGGAAGCGGTAGATGCTCTGCTTGACGTCGCCGACCATGAAGCGGTCGGCCTCCTCCCCCTCCCGGGAGACGGCGCCCAGCAGGATCTCCTGCACCAGGTTGCTGTCCTGGTATTCGTCGATCATGACCTCCTCAAAATGCCTGCGGTACTGGACGGCTGCCGGGGTGGGCACATAGTCCTCCCCCTCCGTGCTGACCAGGATATTCAGGGCAAAATGCTCAAGGTCATTGAAATCCGCAAGGTTCTTCTCTCTCTTTTTCCGGTCAAAGGCCTCGTGGAAGCGCCCGGCCAGCGCCATCAGCGCCCTTACCGGCGCCGCGGCCCGGCGGATGGCGTCCTCCATCTCCTCCGGCGAAGCGTAGAAATACCGGTCACGCAGGTTCCCCAGGTCCTTTTTGACCCCGTCGCGCAGGGCTTTTACCCGCGCCTTTTTTTCTTCACTGACATCCGGATATTTTTTGCGGCCGAGGGTCGTAAAGGTAAGCCCCTCATCAAATGCCCGGGCAAGCCCGCTCCAGCTCTCCTCGCGGCAGAGCCGCTCCAGCATGGCGCAGTCGTCGGCAAGGGCGTCCGCGTACATCTGCGGCCCGTCAGGCTCAGCGCAGATCGCTGCCGCCTCCCGCGCCGTCTCCAGAAGGTCGCCCATGCGCAGGCGGGCCATCCTGGCCGCAGCCTGCATCCAGGGGTGGGAATCGCCCACGGCGCCCTCCTCGTAGAGGCGCACGCACTCCTCCCTCCACCGGCCGGGCTGCGGATCTCCCATGGAAAACTCGTAGACCGAAAGCAGAAGGTCCTCCAGCCCGCTGTCCGAGGTGCGGCTCCCGGAGAGCATCTCCGAGAGGGCAAGGAAATCCGGGTCAGCCGCCTGGTAGGATTCCTCGATGACCTGGGCCGCCACGTCCCGCAGCAGCAGGCTCCTCTCCCCCTCGTCGGGGATGCGGAAATCCGGCTCCAGGGATGTCTGGCTGGTATGGGAGCGGATCACATCCAGGCAGAAGCTGTGGATGGTCGTGATCTTCGCGTGGTGCACCAGGGTGACCTGCCTCTGCAGGTGCGCATTCTCCGGCTCCGCCTCCAGCCTGGCCTCCAGGGCAGCGCTGATCCGGTCGCGCATCTGCGCGGCCGCGGCGTTGGTAAAGGTCACGACCAGAAGCCGGTCGATATCCACCGGCCGGGAGGGATCCGCTATTCTCTCCAGGATCCTCTCCACCAGCACAGCCGTTTTGCCGGATCCCGCCGCGGCGGAAAGCAGCAGGTCGCTGCCGCGCGCCTCGATCGCCGCTCTCTGTTCCGTCGTCCACTGCACGGCCATCCGTCAGTCCTCCTTTTCCCGTTCCATCGTCTTTTCGATCCGTTCCATCAGTTCAGGAAGCTTCATCTCCCCGGGCTCGCGCTGCTCCATGCCGGGAATCTTCCGGTCAAAGCCGCAGACAGCGCCGTAGGGGCACCATTTGCAGGCGTCATTTTTCTTCGTCCGGTAGGGCCTTGCTGCCCTCTCCCCGGCAAAGATCCGGCCGGCAAATTCATGCATCCTGCGGTCGGCGAAGGCCGCAAGGTCTTTCAGGGCCCCTGGGGATGCGGCGTGGGATCTTCCGCCCAGGGCGCCGCCGCTCTTCCACTCCGCGGGAAGGACCAGGGATGCCCCGGTCCCGCGGGAAGACTCGAGCAGGTCGATCGCCCGCGGATCCGAGCTGATCAGGCCGCCGGGACGAAGAGCCCGCAGAATCTGATCCGCCGGCTCCCCCCTGGCCGCAGACACAAAGGGATCCTGCACATGATAGTAGAGAATGCCCGCGGGCACGGCGCGAAGACCCGGGTGAAGCTTCTCCTCCAGGGCGAGGGCCTCGCCGAGATAGACCGGCAGCTGAAGCTGCAGGCCGTGGTAGAGAAGGGTCGCGTCCAGGGCAGTCCCGCCGGATTTATAGTCGAGCACCTTGACGAAAATGTCGTCGCCCTCCGCGCACACGTCGATCCTGTCGATCCGCCCCGCGATGCGCATGCTCGCGCCCGGAAGCGAGAGCCTGATGCTGCCCGTCCCCGAGCCGTCGTCAAAGGCGACCTCATAGCCGTCCGGCACGAAGGCGCCGGCCTGCAGCTGCTTCTGCAGGGCCCAGGCCGTCCGCAGGAGGATGCGCCGGATCCGCACCCCGGTGTAGGCGCTGCGTTCGCTGTCGAAGAACATCTCCCTGCCGCCGGCGCGCAGCGCCCGGTCGCAGGCCTCCTCCATCCACCGGTCTCGCACCTCGTCCGGGAGCGTCTGCCAGGTATAGACCTTGTCCGCCGATATCCGCCGGGAAAACTGCTCCAGCGCGTCGTGGAACACGCTGCCCACATCCGCCGGGCTCACCGCGAACTCCTGCCGTTCCCGCAGGCGAAGGCCGTAGGCGGCAAAATGCGCGAAGGGACAGGCGGCGAATTTTTCCAGCCTGGTCACGCTGCCCGCCGGGTCCGGCCCGTAGAGCAGAAGGGCCGTGCTGCCGGTCAGTTCCTCCCCTTCCCCGCAGGCAAAGGCCGCGTCCAGGACCTTCAGCGCCCTCTGCCGGTACTCGGGCCGGCGCAGATAGAACCGCAGCAGCTCCCGCGTAAAGGCCGCGTCCTCCCGGGACGCCTCCTGCTCCCTGATTCTGCGCAGTCCCCTGGCCAGCGGGGCAAAGCCCATTCCGGCGGAGACCACCTTCCGGGCAGGGGACTCCTCCTCCCCGGCCCCGGAGACCGCAATATCCGGGAACAGCTTCCTGATCGTCCCGATCAGGTAGGAGGGCTGCATCCTGCGCCCGTCCTCCCCGCTCTGGCACCAGGACAGCCTGAGCTCCCGGGAAGGCTTGGTGAGCAGCAGGTAAAGATAAAAGCGTCCGATGGCGCTGCTCTCCCGCACCGTGGGGGAGAGCTGCACGCCCGCGCTCTTTAAAAATTCTCTTTCCATGTCGGAGACGAGGCCCGCGCCGGAAGCCGGCGCCGGGATCCACCCGTCGTTCACGCCGAGGAAGAACAGCACCTTGATGGGGGCAAGCCTCGTCCGCTCCACATCGCCCACGTGCACCCGGTCAAGTCCGGGCGGGATCATGCCGATCCTCGCCTCCGCGATGCCGGCCTCGAGGATATCCGCGAACTCTCCCCGCGTCATCTCCTCGTCGCCGATCAGCTCCACCGCCTCGTCCAGGATGCCGATGAGCACCGGGTAGATCTGCGTGTACTCGGAGACCAGCTCCGCGTCCCCCTGGGCCTCGAAGCCCGCCTTCATCGCGGCAAGCTTTTCCTGCATCCTGACGCGCACCAACAGGTCGTAGAGGGCGCCGGCCCAGTCGCGCAGCGGCCTGCTGCGCCCTGCGGCTGCCTCCGCCCAGGGTCCGGCCGCGGCCATGAAGACCGCACGGCTCTTCTCCTGCTCCTCGTCCTCGAAGGGCGTCTCCCAGCGCTTCCTGCCGCGGATGCCCCGCGCTAAACAATAATTCTCCAGGCTGTCCGCCTGCTCCCTGGTCACATCGGCAAGCCCCGTGCGCAGGAAGCGGAAAACGCTCTCCCGGGAGAAATTCGTCTCCAGCAGGTCAAAGGCGCCCCGGATGAGCTCCAGGGCGGGGGAAAGCTCCAGCTTTCTCGTGCTGTCCAGGAAGAAGGGGATGCGGCACTGGGTAAAGATCCGCCGGATCTCCCTCCCGTATACCTCTGGATTGCCGGTGATCACGGCGATCTCCCGGCAGCGGATGCCTTCCTCGCGGGTAAGGCGCAGTATCTGCACCGCCGCCTCCCTGACCTCCATGGCCGGGCTCGCGGCGCAGCTGATCCGGATCTGCTCCGCCGTCTCCGGGGAAAGGGCCGGAGCCTCCTTTTTCCCGTACCGGAAGATCCGCTTCTCCAGCTGGGCGATCCGGCTGCCGTCGGCAAAGCGCGGATAGGGACCGCCGCAGCGGACCGGCTCCCGGATCTCGCAGCCGGCGTCCTTCGCGATGGTCGTGAGAATCCGGATGGTCTTTCTGCTCAGGGAAAAGAGCTCATGGTCGCCGCCCCCCGCAAAGGGTTCGTCCGCCGGAATGGTCACGGCCGCGCGCACAGAGCGCGAAAGGGCAAAGATCTGCTCAAGCACGCCCCGCTGCTGGGGCGTAAACCCGGTAAATCCGTCCAGGACAAAGTGGCTCTCCCGGATGATCCGGGAACTGGGCGCGCTGAGGGCAAGGAGGCTCAATACCTCCTCCGCCGTGATGAAGCGGTCCCGGCAGAAATCCCGGAAGGCCCCGTAGAGGATCCGGATGTCGGCGAGCTTTGCCTTCAGCTGCTCCTGCCCGCTGCACAGCCCGATCATCTGGTCTACGTCCCCGGGCGTCACCGCGTACTGGGCAAACTCGGAGAGCACGGACTTGACCTGGGAGACCGTCCCCGGCCTGCGGACCTTTGCCCGCAGCACGCCGAGCTGGTCCGCGCACAGGCCGGCCACGCGCCGCAGAAGCAGGTTCTTGCCCGTTTCCGTCAGCACCGGCACCCGCGCCCCGCCAAGCTCCTCAAGGACGCGCCAGGCCAGGCGCCCGAAGCTTAACACGTCAATATTTAAAATGCCGTGAGCAGGATGCAGACGCACCAGCTCCTGCTGGGTCTGCATCGAAAACTGCTCCGGCACCAGAATGACATATTGTTCCCGGGGATGCGCCATGGCATCCCGGATGACGTCAAGGAAGAGCCGGTGCGATTTCCCGCTGCCCGAGCCCCCCGTATACAGCTGAAATACCATGCCGCTCCTTTCCGGAAAACGCCCCTTTCGGGCACTTCCCTAATACAGCGGATAGCCGTTGGGATCCAACTCGTATTCGCATTCCTTGAGCAGACGGATGTTGGCCTGCTCCACTTCGTTGAACATGCTGTCCGAGAACTGGGACGACGGGATGGTCGGTCTGTACCAGCTCCTGGACGAAAAGTAGTCCCTCAGCTCCTGGGACTGGAAAATATAGCCGCGCCGCGCGTAGATCTCGTTGCGGGCGTAGTTCATCTGCTGCAGGGAGAGACGGCTGATCTCCTCCCGGGTAAGATAGCGGATGTTGCTGTCCCGGAAGATGTACTCGTCCCACTGGCCGGTCCCTCCGCCGGAGGCGGCGTAGGACCCCACGTCCGCGTAGCGGTAGCCGGGCTGGTCCGTGATATAGCCCGAGGGCGACAGGGCGTACTCCCGCGCCTGCAGCGCCTGGGCGTTCGCCCGCTCGGTCTCGCTCAGGAGTTCATCGGAGAAATCCCCGGGCAGCACGCTGCCCCAGTACCAGTTCTTCTGGTCAAAGAAATCCTGCAGCTCCATGGACCAGAACACCATGCCGCGGCGCGCGTAGATCTCGTTTCGCGCGTAGCAAAGCTCCTGCAGGCTTAAGGAAGCGATCTCCTCCTCCGTCAGCAGCTGCTGGTCGCTGCCGTAGAACACATAGCTGTCGGGATCCGTATAGTAGGGATCCTCCCCGGCCGTTCCGGCAGAGCCCTGGGCGAGATAGGCGTAGACCGGCTCGTAGGAAAAGCCCTCCAGGTCGGTCTCGTAGAGCCCGGCCGCCTCCTCCGCCGCGAGAAGCAGGTCGGCGTTTGCCTGCTCGATGCTGCTGAGCATGTCGAAGGAGAACTGCTCCGGCGAATAGAGTGGCGTGTACCAGTAGCGGTCGTCAAAATACATCTGCAGCTCGGGGGAGAGAAAGGTCCTCCCGTTGCGCGCGAAGATCTCGTTGCGCGCGTAGCACAGAAGCTGCGGCGTCATGCCGGCAAGGTCATCCTGAGTCAGATACTGCGATCCGCTCTGGGGAAGGATAAAGCCGTAGGCCTCGTCCGCCCGCGAAGGCTTCGCCGCGGCAAACAGGATCACCCAAAGCAGCAGAAAGGCAGACAAGGAGAGCCCCGCCGCCCATCTCCGGCCTCCGCCGGATCTTCCACGTACGAAATCTCTTCTCATCTGCCTCTTCCTCTCTTCCTGCCCTTTTCGCCTGCTCTGCCTTATCCGCTCTGCCTTATCCGGCAGCGCCGGACGAAAAGCGCCTTATGAGCGCTTCGCGCGAAGCTGGGCGAGACGGGTCTGAACCTGCTCCATCAGCTGCTCGTATTTGGCCAGTTTTTTGCGTTCCTCCTCGATCTTTGCAGCCGGCGCGCGGCTGATAAATTTCTCGTTGCGCAGCATCCCGTTGGAACGGGCAAGCTCGCCGCGCAGGCGCTTCTCCTCGTTCTCGAGGCGCTCCAGTTCTTTCGCGATGTCCACCAGGTCATCGAGCGGCATGCAGATCTCAGCGCCGTGGATCAGGGCGCTCACGGCGTCCTCGGCGATCCCCGCGCGGCCTTCCTGCACCTTCACCTCGCCGGCGCCCGCCAGGGAAGCGAAGAACACCTCGCCGTCGGTAAAGATCCGGCGGACCTCCTCGTCTGCGGAGGCCACAAAGACCTTGACCTTGCGGGAGGGCGGCACATTCATGTCCGTGCGCACGTTGCGGATGGCGCGGACCGCCTCCTTGATCGTGCCCACAGCCTTCTCGTCCTCCTCAAAGATCCATTCCTTTCTGCACTCCGGCCAGGACGAGATCATGATGGATTCCTCATCGCTCTGCAGCGTGCAGAAGATCTCCTCCGTGATGAAGGGCATGAAGGGATGAAGCAGCTTCAGGGCGTCGATCAGGACGGTCCTGAGGGTCCAGAGGGCGGCGCCTCTCGTGGTGTCCTCCTCGCTGCGCAGTCTCGGCTTGACCATCTCGATGTACCAGTCGCAGAACTCTTCCCAGATAAAATCATAGACCTTCTGGACCGCGATGCCAAGCTCGAACTTCTCCATATTTTCGGTGACCTCGGCCGCCAGCCGGTTCACCCGGGTCAGGATCCAGCGGTCAGCGCCGGTCAGATCCTCCGGCTTCACCGTCTCCGGGATCTGCGCCTTCGACAGGTTCATCATGATGAAGCGGGAGGCGTTCCAGACCTTGTTGGCGAAGTTGCGGGAGGCCTCCACGCGCTCGATGTAGAAGCGCATGTCGTTGCCGGGGGCGTTGCCCGTGACCAGGGTCAGACGCAGGGCGTCCGCGCCGTACTGGTCGATGATCTCCAGCGGGTCGATGCCGTTCCCCAGGGATTTGCTCATCTTGCGGCCCTGGGCGTCGCGCACGAGGCCGTGGATCAGCACATACTTAAACGGGGACTTGCCGGTCTGCTCCAGGGAGGAGAAGACCATGCGGATGACCCAGAAGAAGATGATGTCATATCCCGTGACCAGCACATCGGTCGGGAAGAAATAGTCAAGCTCCGGCGTTTTCTCCGGCCAGCCCAGGGTCGAGAAGGGCCAGAGGGCGGAGGAGAACCAGGTATCCAGGGAATCCTCGTCCTGCGTAAAGTGCGTGCCGCCGCACTCCGGGCACACATCCGGCGCGCCGCCCTTTCTCACGATCATCTTGCCGCAGTCCGCGCAGTAATATGCGGGGATGCGATGGCCCCACCACAGCTGTCTGGAGATACACCAGTCGCGGATATTCTCCAGCCAGTGGACATAGATCTTGTCAAAGCGCTCCGGGACGAAATTCAGGTCCTCGGTCTCCAGCACGTCGAGAGCGGCCTGGGCCATCTCCTTCATGCGCACGAACCACTGGGGCTTCACCATCGGCTCGACGGTGGTATGGCAGCGGTCATGGGTGCCGACCGCATGGACATGGGGCACCGTCTTGACCAGCAGGCCGAGGCGGTCAAGGTCGGCGACGATCTGCCGGCGCGCCTCATAGCGGTCGAGGCCGGCGTACTTGCCGCAGTTATCGTTCATCGTGGCGTCGTCGTTCAGGACGTTGATCTCTTCAAGACCGTGGCGGCGTCCCACCTCAAAGTCGTTGGGGTCGTGGGCCGGCGTGATCTTCACGCAGCCGGTACCGAACTCCTTGTCGACGTAGGCGTCGGCGATCACCGGGATCTGTCTGCCGGTCAGCGGCAGCTCGAGCATCTTGCCCACGAGATCCTGATAGCGCTCATCCTCCGGGTTGACCGCGACGGCGGTATCGCCGAGCATGGTCTCCGGACGGGTCGTGGCGATCTCGACAAAGCGGCCTTCCTCCCCGATGATCGGGTAGCGGATGTGCCAGAAATTGCCCTTCTGCTCCACGTGCTCGACTTCGGCGTCGGACAGGGAGGTCCCGCAGACCGGGCACCAGTTGATGATCCGGCTTCCCTTGTAGATCCAGCCTTTTTCATAGAGACGGACGAACACTTCCTCGACGGCCTTCGAGCAGCCCTCGTCCATGGTGAACCGCTCTCTGTCCCAGTCGGCGGAAGCGCCGAGCTTCATCAGCTGACGGATGATGCGGCTGCCGTACTCCTCTTTCCACTTCCACGCGCGCTTGAGGAACTCTTCCCTGCCGATCTCGTGCTTGTCGATGCCCTGCTTGCGGAGCATATCCGTCACCTTGACCTCGGTCGCGATGGCGGCGTGGTCCGTGCCCGGCTGCCAGAGGGCCTCATAGCCCTGCATGCGGCGCCAGCGGATCAGGATGTCCTGGAGCGTGTTGTCCAGGGCGTGGCCCATGTGCAGCTGCCCCGTGACATTGGGCGGCGGCATCACGATCGTAAACGGTTTTTTCTCCGGATCCACCTTGGCGTGGAAATACTTCTTCTCCAGCCAGCGCTCGTAGATCCTGTCCTCCATCCCTTTCGGATCATAGGTCTTCGCCAGTTCTTTACTCATTTGCTCCTCCCAGTATCTTTTCAATCAGGTCCCAGATCTCTTCCTTGCCCTGTCCCGTCTGCGCCGAGAAGGGGATGACGATGGTCTCGTCGTCCGCCTCGAGGGCGCGCCGGATCAGGCTGATCTGCTTTGCCGTCTGGCTTCGCTTGATCTTGTCCAGCTTGGTCGCGATGATCACCGGCCGGTAGCCGCTCTCGCGCACCCAGCGGATCATCGTCTTGTCATTCTCGCCCGGCTCGTGCCGGATATCCACCAGCGCGAACACGGCGCGGAGCTGCTTTGCATTGTGCAGGTACCGCTCGATCATGGACGCCCAGGCCATGCGCTCCTTCATGGAGGCGCGGGCGTACCCGTAACCGGGCAGGTCCACGATATGAAAGGCCTTGTTGACCGCGTAGAAATTGATCGTCTGCGTTTTTCCCGGCTGGGAGCTCGTCCGCGCAAGGCTCTTTCTCCCGAGCAGCCGGTTGATCAGGGACGATTTCCCCACGTTGGATTTTCCGGCGAATGCGATCTGCGGCATCTCTCCCGCCGGCAGCGCGCTCTTCACCCCGCAGACCACATCCAGGGCCGCGTCGCGTATGATCATGCTTTTTCCTCCGCATCTCCCGGCTCCAGGGCAAGTGCGAGCACCTGCTCCATCCGGGATACATAATGGATGTCCAGCCTGCCGGTGATCTCCGCCGGCATCTCCTCCACATCGGGCCGGTTGGCCTCAGGCACGATCACCGTGCGGATCCCGGCGTTTCCTGCCGCCAGCAGCTTCTCCTTCAGCCCGCCGATCGCCAGCACCCTGCCCCGCAGGGTGATCTCGCCGGTCATTGCGACGTCGGCGCGGACCGGGCGTCCGGTCACGGCGGAATAAATGGCTGTTGTCATCGTGATACCGGCGGAAGGGCCGTCCTTGGGCACCGCGCCCTCCGGGACATGCACGTGGATGTCCCTGGCAGCGAAGTAGTCCTCCGGGAGCTGGGCTGCGCTTCCCGAGCCGCGGATCCAGCTGATGGCCGCCCTCGCCGACTCCTTCATGACGTCGCCGAGTCTTCCCGTCAGGATGAGCTCTCCCCTGCCCGGCATGCTGCCCGCCTCGATGCGCAGGATCTCGCCGCCCGCGGGGGTCCAGGCCAGACCGCAGGCAATGCCGGTCTCACCGGCCGTGCTTTTTTCCGGCTGACGCCGCTTTTCCCGTCCGAGGAAGTCGGGCAGGTCCGCCACGCCGACCTTGACCGAAGAAGCGCCGTCCTCCAGGATCATGCGGGCCGCCCGCCGGCAGATCTTGCCGATGCAGCGCTCCAGCTGCCTGACGCCGGCCTCCCGCGTATATCCGCTGATCATCCGGACAAAGGCTGCCCGGGTGATGGAGAGCTGCGCGCCGGAGAGGCCGTGCCTGGCCGTCTGCCGCGCAAACAGGTGCTCCCTCGCGATGTGCAGCTTCTCGTTTTCGGTGTAGCTGCCGATCTCAATGATCTCCATGCGGTCCGCCAGGGGCCGCGGAATATTTTCCAGGTTATTTGCCGTCGCGATAAACATCACGTGGGACAGATCCACCGGAAATTCGATGTAATGGTCGCGGAACCTGCTGTTCTGCTCCTGATCGAGCACCTCCAGCAGCGCGTTCGAGGTCTCCCCGCGGTAGTCGCTGCTCATCTTGTCGATCTCGTCCAGCAGCATGACCGGGTTCTTCTGTCCGGCCTTGCGCAGGCCGTCCACGATCCTGCCCGGCATCGCCCCGACGTAAGTGCGCCTGTGCCCGCGGATCTCCGCCTCATCGCGCACGCCGCCCAGGCTGATGCGCACGAAGGTGCGCTCCGTCGCCCGCGCCAGCGACCTGGCGATGGAGGTCTTGCCGGTACCCGGCGGTCCCACCAGGCAGAGGATGGGGCTGTCCCCTCCTCCGGTCAGCATCCGCACGGCAAGGTATTCCAGCACGCGCTCCTTCACCTTCTCCAGGCCGTAGTGGTCCTCGTCCAGGATGCGCCTCGCCCGCGGCAGGTCTGCCGTGTCGGGGCCCATCTTGTCCCAGGGCAGGTCCAGCAGCGTCTCCAGATAGGTGCGCTGCACGGAAGTCTCCGCGGTATTGCCGCCGAGCCCCCGGAAGCGGTCGATCTCCTTGCCGATCCCGGTCCTGACCTCCTCGGAGCAGGTAAGCTTCGCCAGGCGTTCCCGGAATTCCTGCGCCTCGGAGAGCGGGGTCCTCTCCCCCAGCTCCTCCAGGATGACCTTCAGCTGCTCGCGCAGCACATATTCCTTCTGATTTTTCTCTATTCTCTCCTGCGCCCGGCGCTGGATGCCGCGGCGGATCCGCAGGGCCTGCGTCTCGCGCACGAGGATGAAGCAGAGCTTGTCGTACCGCTCCTCCATGGAGACCGCGTCAAGCAGCTCCTGCCTGTCCTTCATGGGGAAGGGGGCTTTTGCCGCCACTTCATTGACCAGCAGCACCGGATCGCTGATCTCCAGGACAAGGCCCGGGACCCCGTTCCAGGGGACCGGCCTCTCGGCCAGATACTCCCGCACCAGGTCATGAAGGGCCCGCAGCATCGCCTCCAGCTCCGGCCCCTGCGCCGCATAGCGGTCAGGCGCGCAGGCCTCGGCCAGCGCCTCCAGGTGTTCATCCTCCCTGACCAGTTCTATCATGGACGCCCTCTGCAGGCCTTCGACGGTCACCCGGATGGTCTGTTTGTCGACCTTTCCGACATGCCGCACGCGCGCGATGGTCCCGATGCGGTAAAGGTCGGCGTCGTCCGGAACGTGATCCGGCCCGGGGACCGTGATCAGAAACACCTTCTGGTCCCGGCTGACTGCGGTCTCGATGCCGCGCAGCCACTGCTGCCCCGACAGGTCGATATTCACCGTCATTCCCGGCAGGACTGCGGCTTTTCCCGTTGCGATCACCGGCAGTTTTCTGCTATCCAAAGCCATGTATTCCCAGATCCTTCCTTACGCGCCTTCTCCCTCTTCTTCCCCGAACAGGCGGCTCACCTCGTCCGCGGAGAGCGGCTCTTCATCGCCGAACCCGCGGGTCAGGACGGGTTCCCCCGTGCCCTCGATCACTTCGCGGGTGATGCGGCATTTCGAGACCGCGTCGATCGACGGAAGCTGGTACATCAGCTCGCGCATCGCGCTCTCGATAATGGAGCGCAGTCCTCTGGCTCCTGTCTTCTGCTCAAGGGTCTTGTCCGCGATCGCCTCCACCGCATCCTGGTCGAAGGTGAGGTCGACGCCGTCAAGGGCCAGCAGTTCCTGATACTGTTTCAGAATGGCATTCTTCGGTTCCTGCAGGATGCGGATGAGCGCCTCCCGGTCAAGGGCGTCAAGGGACACCACGACGGGCAGACGGCCGACCAGCTCGGGAATCATGCCGTATTTGATGAAATCCTGCGGGAGGACCTGCTTGAGCAGCTCGCCCACGTTCGCTTCCGAACGGCTCTGCACCTCGGCCATAAAGCCCATGGAGCGATGGTCCGTACGGCGCTCGATGACCTTGTCGAGGCCTTCAAAGGCGCCGCCGCAGATAAAGAGAATGTTGGTCGTATCGATCTGCAGCAGCTCCTGGTGGGGATGCTTCCTGCCGCCCTGGGGCGGAACGGAAGCCACCGTGCCCTCCACGATCTTGAGCAGGGCCTGCTGCACGCCCTCGCCGGAAACGTCGCGGGTGATGGAGACATTCTCCGATTTTCTCGTGATCTTGTCGATCTCGTCGATGTAGATGATGCCGGTCTGCGCCCGCTGGATATCAAAATCCGCGGCCTGGATGAGCTTTAAGAGGATGTTCTCCACGTCGTCGCCCACGTAGCCGGCCTCGGTCAGCGTCGTGGCGTCAGCGATGGCAAAGGGAACATTGAGCATCTTCGCCAGGGTCTGGGCAAGGAAGGTCTTGCCGCTGCCGGTGGGTCCGACCATCATGATGTTGCTCTTCTGCAGCTCCACATTGCGTCCGGCCTTATTCCCCGGGGTGTCCCCGAAGAGAATGCGCTTGTAATGGTTGTAGACGGCCACGGCAAGGGTCTTCTTCGCCTCGTCCTGGCCGATCACATAGCCGTCCAGAAACGCCTTGATCTCCTTGGGCTTGACCAGGCGGATCTCCCTGGCGTCCCCGCTCTCTTCCGTGAGGTCATCCATTTCCTCTTCAACGATCTCCGCGCACAGTTCCACACACTCGTCGCAGATGCTGACGCCGCCGGGCCCCGTGATCAGCTTCCTGACCTGGTCCTCCGGCTTGTTGCAGAACGAGCAGCGCAGTTTGTCGTGATTTCTTCCTGCCATTTTTTCTCCTTCACTTCAGGCTCCGGGCCGCCTGCGCACCCTGCGCGCGGCCGGCGTGGGCCTCTGCTTCCCATCACGGAAAGATGGGCTGCCGCAAAAGGTCCTTTTGCAACAGCCCATTCCTGTGCTTTATCTGGATTTTACAACCTCATCGATGAGACCGTAAGCCTTGGCCTCGTCCGCGCTCAGCCAGTGATCCCGCTCGGTGTCGGCCTCGATCACTTCGATCGGCTGGCCGGTGTTCTGGGCAAGGTACTGGTTCAGCTTTCTGCGGGTCTTGAGGATGTTCTCAGCAGCGATCTGGATCTCCGTTGCCTGCCCGCGTGCGCCGCCCATCGGCTGATGGATCATGATCTCCGCGTTCGGAAGGGCGAACCTCTTGCCCTTCGCGCCGCCCGCCAGGAGGAATGCGCCCATGCTGGCCGCAAGTCCCACGCAGGTGGTGGAGACGTCGCACTTGATGTACTGCATCGTATCGTAGATGGCCCATCCCGCCGAGACGGAACCGCCCGGGCTGTTGATGTACAGGTTGATGTCCTTGTTGGGATCAGCCGATTCCAGATACAGCAGCTGCGCAACGACCAGGTTCGCGCTCACCTCGTTCACTTCCTCGCCAAGGAAGATGATCCTGTCGTTGAGCAGTCTCGAATAAATATCGTAGGAGCGTTCGCCTCTGCTGGTCTGCTCCACCACGATCGGTACCAGGCTCATAGATTACCTCCGTATGCGATCAGTCCTCAGGCCTCCACAGCCGCTTCGGCAATGAGGTCGGCCGCCGCCTGCAGCGCAAGATCGCTCTTCATCTGTTCTTTCTCTTCCTCGCCCATCATCTCTTTGAGCTTGTCGACTTCCATGCCGTACTGCTCGGCCATCTTCGCCAGCTCCTCGTCAAGACGCTCGTCGCTGATCACGATGCCTTCCGCTGCGGCTACAGCCTCGAGAACAAGGCTGTTCTGGATGCGGCGCAGCGCGTCCGGACGCATCTGCTCCTCCAGCTTCTCCTGGGTCATGCCGGTGTACTGCATGTACTGCTCCATGGAGATGCCCTGGGCCTGCATATTTCTCGTCATTTCCTGGATCATGCGGCGGATCTGCTCCTGGATCATTGCCTCCGGGATATCCATCTGCGCGTTCGCGACAGCCTTTTCCACCGCTGCGTTCTGCTTCGCCGCCTTCGCCTGCTCTTCCTTCTGGCTCGTCAGACGGGCGCGGATGTCAGCCTTGTACTCCTCGAGGGTCTCGAACTCGGAAACATCCTGCGCGAACTCATCGTCCGCCTCCGGGAGCTCTTTCACGGAGATCGACTTGATCTCGCAGGCAAAGACTGCTTCCTTGCCGGCAAGGTCCTTCGCATGGTAATCCTCCGGGAAGGTGACCGTCACAGAGACGGGCTCGCCGATGGAATGACCGATCAGCTGCTCCTCAAAGCCGGGGATGAAGCTGCCGGAACCGATGGTCAGCGGATAATCCGTGCCCTTGCCGCCGTCGAAGGGAACGCCGTCAACGCTGCCTTCAAAGTCAAGCTTGATCAGGTCGCCGTCCTGGACCGGGCGGTCAGTGATCTCGATGGTCCTGGCGTTCTGCTCCTGCTGACGCTTCACCTCAGCCTCGACCTCTTCGTCGGTCACGGTGATCTCAGAAGCGGGAACCTCAAGGCCCTTGTACTCGCCAAGGACGACTTCCGGCTTAAGGGCGACCTCAGCGGTGAAGATGAACGGCTTGCCGCTCTCCGCCTGGGTAATATCGATCTCGGGACGGGAGACGATGGTCTCACCGCACTCAGCGAGGGCTTCCTCGTATGCCTTCGGGATAAGGATATCCGCAGCATCCTCAAAGAAAATGCTCGCGCCGTAGACCTTCTCGATCATTCTGCGGGGCGCTTTGCCCTTTCTGAAGCCCGGAAGCTGGATCCTGCCCTTTAATCTATGATAAGCCTGTTCGATAGCCGCTTCAAATTTATCGGTCGCGACCTCGATGGTCAGCTTTGCCATGTTCTTACCAAGTTTCTCGATCTGCACACTCATCTTGTCTCGTTTCCTCCTCGTGGGACATCTTCCGGATGCCCGTCCTTATTGCCGGCATCGACCGGATGCCTCACATTACTATACTGCCGCTGTTTTACAGTCATTGGTAAAGTATAGCACAGCGCCGAATGAAATGCCAGTCATTTTTTCCTAAGCCGTAAATGCTTTATCCCCACACCACGCTCTTCGCGACCGCATCCGCCGTCTCCTGGTCCTTGAGCCGCGCCAGGAGCGCCAGGGCGAAGGGAAGCGACGTGCCCATACCTCTGCTCGTGATGAACTGCCCGGATTCCATGACCGCATCCCCGCTTGTCTGCGCGCCGGTCAGTCTGCCCTCCAGGCCCGGATAGCAGACCGCTCTCTCCCCCTGCAGAAGGCCAAGGTCCCCGAGCACCGTCGGCGCGGCACAGATCGCCGCGATGGTCGTCCCGGCCTCCTTTGCCGCATACAGGGCGCTGCGCAGTCCCTCGTGGGCCCGCAGGTTCTCGGTCCCGTTCTTTCCGCCGGGCAGGATGAGGGCGGATGCGTCCGAAAGGTCGGTCTCAGCAAACAGGGCGTCCGCCTGCACGGCAATGTCATGGCCGCCCATTACGGTGAGGCTGCCGGATACCGATACCGTGCAGACCTCCGCGCCGCCTCTCCGCAGGATATCCACCACCGTCAGGCCCTCGATCTCTTCAAATCCGTCCGCAAGAAAAAGGTAAGCTCTCTTCATCTTCGTCTCCTTTTCTGAATGGGAAAAATCTTTACATAGCGAAAGATCGGATAGGGAAGTTCTTCCCTATCCGATCCGGATGATCGCGGTTTGTTTACAGGAACTTGCCCGACAGCCAGTTATACAGTTTGCGGTAGGTGGCCGCCTCGTAGTGCAGGCCGTCGAAGGTCGAGAACCCGTTCTTCTGCAGCCAGGTGTAGGCGTCGAGATACTTCGTGCCGAAGGCTGCCTTGAATTTTTTGTTGATCGCCTGGATCTGTGCGGTGGAGATATTGTAGCCGACAGACCTCGCCCTGGCTTCCTCGATCGGATTGACCGACATCACGTAGAATTTGACCTTCGGATAGGAAGTCATGAGCGACTTGTAATAGGTAATGTACTTGTCCGCGTTGCCGACATCATTGACGCCGAAGCACAGCAGCACGGTCATGTTCGTCTTCCCGGTGATCAGCTTTTTCATTTTGCTGATGCCGGTGGACGTCAGCCAGCTGTATCCCACGCCGATCTCCCCGATGAAGGAGGTGTTCTTTGCGGAAACACTGGAGGACATGCCGACCACCCGGGAATCACCGACGACCAGGAGGGATTTCACCTGCTCTCCGGTCTTTCTGCCGTCTTCGCCAAGCACCCAGCCGTCCACTGTGGTGTTGGTCAGTCTCGCGCCGTCGCTCCCCACGTAATAGCTGCCCACCCAGCGGTTGACTGCCATCACGCCGTTCGCCTTCATATAATAGTACTTGCCCTTGTACCTGATCCAGACCTTCTGGAGTCGGGCGCCGTCCTTGCCGAAGAAATAGCGCTTGCCGCCCCTGGTCACCCAGGTCTTCACGAGCATTGCGCCCTTGTTGTTGACGTAATAGTACTTGCCGCCCAGATGGAGCTGGCGCGACTTCTGGAGGACGCCGTTCTTATTGACATAGTAGCGCTTGCCGCCCCTTGTGATCCAGCAGGAAACGGCCTTGGTGCCGTCCTTTTTGACGTAATAGGTGTTTGCCCCGGTCACGACCCACTTGCTGTAGAGGAGCGTTCCGTCCTTCTTCGCGTAGTAGCGCTTTCCGTCGATGGTAAACCAGCCCGTGCGCGCGTAGCCTTCCTTGTTGAAATAATAGGGCATGTCCTTTACGCTCAGCCACTCTTTCTTCGCCAGCGTACCGTCGGCATGCCTGAAGCGGACACCCTTGGCGGTAGTCACCAGTTTACCCTTTGCGTCCGTATTCGCCAGCGCTTTGGCGATCATCCCCGCAGGGGCGGCAGAAGCAGAAGAAAAACCCGCCATACACAGACCAAGCAGCAGAACGAAGAAAAACACCATTCTGTTTCTTTTCTGTAAAACTTTCATCCAAACTCCTTCGCGGTTTCGTAAAAAATGTAATGATTTCGTAAATCTTCTTAACTATAACGCAAAAAATCGGGATTGTCAAATCACGGGCCTTCAATCAAACAGATCGGCCAGGATGGCGGCGGCGCTCTTCGACCGGTAGCCGTCCGGATCCGTCATCATATGATTGCCCGAAAGGTTCCATCGCATCTGGCTGTATCCGCGCAGATAACCGGGGCCGCGGCTGCTGTCGGGATATCTGGCGGTCCAGGCAGGATAATATTTGCGCATGTACCGGTTGGCCAGCCCGATGGCCTCGCTGGCATAGCTCCCGCTCCTGGTCGCCGTCCCGGAGAGCATCACGCCCTGAGGGCTCGAGTGCAGGAGGACGATGCTGCCGTCCGCGCAGCTGCCGACCACGATGTAGACATGGCCGCTGCTGCTCATGATATCGCCCGCCCGGTAGCTGCGCACCTGCCCGGAGGAGCGGTAGGTCCCCCAGCCCTTCTGCGCAAAGGTCCTCGCCATATCCTGCGCAAGACAGACATAGCCCGCGTTGCCGCTCTTCGTATTGAAGGCATTGTAGACGGCCCAGCCCACATAGCCGGAGCAGTCCAGGCCGTTGTGGATCTGGTACCGCGTGTTCCGGTAATCGTAGCCGCTGCCGTTCTGTGCAAAGAACCGTTTCCAGGATGAGGGAACGCCGATCGTGACCGCCTCGGGGCCCGCGCCGGTATCACTCTCATTCCAGCCGCCGCCCCATACGTACAGGGTGGACCCCACCGGTCCGAGGGCGGTCTTCAGGAATTTCTTCAGCGTTGAACGGCGAAGCCGCTTCCCGTCCGCGTCCAGATACTTTCCGTTCGGCGCGTAGGTATTTTTCAGCGGGATTCCCTTCTCATCAAAATAATAGTAATATCCCTTGATCTTCAGCCAGCCCGATGCCCGCGCGCCGGTCTTTTTCCTGAAGTAATAGGTCTTGCCGCCGATCTTTTCCCAGCCCTTCGCCATGCGCCCGTTGGCCTTGAAGTAATAGCGGCTGCCCTTGATCTTCAGCCAGCAGGACGTGCGCATCTCGTTGGTCTTTTTCTTAAAGAAGTAGGTATACTTGCCGACCTTGGTCATTCCCTTTGCCAGCGCGCACCCCTTCGCGGGATCGGCATAGTATTTCTTTCCTTTGACGGTGATCCATCCGCTGCGCAGCGCGCCCTTCGGCCCGAAATAATAGCGCTTCCCGTCGATCTTATGAAAACCGGTGTACCGGTAGCCCTTCTTCGGCCCGAAATAGTAGGTGCGGCTTCCGATCTTTCTCCAGCCCTTCGCCCGGGATCCGTCCTCCAGCACATAATAATGATACTTCCCGTTCGGGGTCGTGTGCCAGCCGCGCTCTTCCTTGCTGACCTCAGCCTGCGCGCCGCTCTCCTCTCCGGTCTCGGCAGCCTGCGCCGTCAGCGCGAACCAGTTTCCGGCATCCGGCCGGCCGCCACAGTTTACTCCCGCCGGAAGGAAAAATCCCGCGAGGACAGCCAGCAGGACCGCGGCAAGCAGCGCCGCAGTTTTCCTGTTTGCACAGCCTTTTCTTCCGCGCTCTTCACTTCTCATACTGCCTTCTCCTTTTTCCGCTCCGCCGGGCAGGTACACGCCCTCCCGGTCTGTTTCTTGACAGAAAGCGGCATTAAACGTAAGATGGATAGCGGTTATCTCTGCATGGGTAATAATCGGGCGTTCCCGCCCGGGAAAGGGATCTAAATCATGATCGTACGACGCGCACAGGAAAAAGATATCCCCCGGATCCTCGAGCTTCTGGTCCAGGTCAACCTGGTCCACCACCTCGGCCGTCCGGATATTTTCAAAAAACATACCAAATACACGGCCGAAGAGCTCAGCGGCATCCTGGCCGATCCGCAGCGCCCCGTCTTTGTGGCGGTGGATGATGACGACCGCGTGCTCGGCTACGGGTTCTGCGTCTTCCAGCAGCACAAGGAAGACCTTATGCTCACGGATATCCTTACGCTCTATATCGATGATATCTGCGTCGACGAAGCGGCAAGGCGCATGCACGTGGGCAGCGCAGTCTACAACGCGATCCGGGACTTTGCCGAACAGGAGGGCTGCTACAACATCACCCTCAATGTATGGGCCCTCAACCCCGCGGCGCAGAAATTCTATGAAAGTCTTGGCATGAAACCGCTCAAGACCATGATGGAAACGATTTTGTAAAAATGTAAAAAAGAAATGCAGGCAACAGGACTCGAACCTGCACGGTCTCCCACCAGAACCTAAATCTGGCGCGTCTGCCAATTCCGCCATGCCTGCAGACAATCCGGACGTCCCGTCCGGGCGATACGAAAAGAGTATAACGCGAAAATCCCGCGGGGGCAATCGCTCCGCGGGATTTTCGTCATGAGGCATCGGGGATTCGAACCCCGGACAACTTGATTAAAAGTCAAGTGCTCTA
>CAMOKZ010000006.1 GCA_946618155.1 uncultured Lachnospiraceae bacterium
TCTGCCTTCTCTGCCGGTTCCGTGTTTCTCCTCACGCTCCGGCCGCAGCAGGCACTTGGGCCCGAACCCGATCAGGTCCGTCCTGTGCGCCCTGCGCAGGGCCTCCTCCACCAGCGCCCGGTTCTTCGGGTCCCGGTACTGGATGAGGGCGCGCTGCATCGCCTTCTCGTGGGGGTCCTTCGGCACGTAGACCGGCTCCATCGTGCGCGGGTCAAGCCCCGTGTAGTACATGCAGGTCGAGATGGTGGAGGGCGTGGGATAAAAATCCTGCACCTGCTCCGGCATCACGCCCATGTCACGCACATACTCGGCCAGCTCCACCGCCTCGCGCATGGTGCACCCCGGGTGGGAGGACATCAGGTAGGGCACCAGGTACTGCCGCAGTCCGTACCGCTCGTTGATCTTCCTGTATTTCTCCGCGAAGGAGACGTACACGCTGTGCCGCGGCTTCCCCAGGCAGGCCAGAACCCGGTCGGAGACGTGCTCCGGCGCGACTTTCAGCTGCCCGCTCACATGGTAGCGGCAAAGCTCGGTCAGAAAGGCGTCCGACCGGTCGAGCATCACATAGTCGAACCGGATGCCGGAGCGCACAAAGACCTTCTTTACGCCCGGCAGCGCGCGCAGACGCCGCAGCAGGCGGATGTAATCCGTGTGATCGACCTCCAGATTGCGGCAGGGGTCCTGCCCCAGGCACTGCCTGTCCGGACAGACGCCGCGCCTCAGCTGGGCCCTGCAGGAGGGTGCGCGGAAGTTCGCAGTGGGCCCGCCCACGTCGTGAATATAGCCTTTAAACTCCGGATCCTGAATGAGGAGCTTCGCCTCCGCCTCGATGGAATCGTGGCTGCGGGCCTGGATGGTCCGCCCCTGATGGAAGGTCAGGGCGCAGAAGCTGCAGGCGCCGAAGCACCCGCGGCAGCTGGTCAGGCTGAATTTCACCTCGGCCAGGGCCGGCACGCCGCCGCCGGCGTCATACATCGGATGGGCCCGCCGCGTGTAGGGCAGAGCGTAGACATCGTCCATCTCCTGCATGGTGAGGGGCCTTGCGGGCGGATTCTGCACCACATAGACCGTGCCGTAGGGCTCCGCCAGCCGCTTTGCCTTGATCGCATCTGTATTGGCGCTCTGGATGCGGAAGCTCTCCGCGTACCTGCGCTTATCGTGAAGAAGCTCGTCGTAGTCCGGCAGCATCACCGCCTCCGGACCGATCAGCTCCCTGTCCTTCGTCTTAAAACAGGTCCCCGCGATCCAGGTGATCTGGGAGACGGGCAGGCCCGAGGCGAGGGCGTCAGCGATCTCCACGATGGAGAGCTCCCCCATGCCGTAGGAAATGAGGTCGGCGCCGCAGTCCATCAGGACAGACCGGCGCATCCCGTCCTGCCAGTAGTCATAGTGGGCAAGACGGCGAAGGCTCGCCTCTATCCCGCCCGCGATGATCGGCACGTCCTTATAGACGCTGCGGATCAGGTTGCAGTAGACGATGACCGCCCGGTCGGGCCGCCGTCCCATGACGCCGCCCGGGGTATAGCTGTCCCTGCTGCGGCGCTTCTTCGATACCGCATAGTGGTTGACCATCGAATCCATATTGCCGGCGCTCACCAGGAAGCCGAGCCTCGGCCGGCCAAGGATCGTTACGCTCTCCGGATCCTTCCAGTCAGGCTGCGGGATGATTCCCACGGTATACCCGCGGGACTGCAGCACCCGGCTGATCACCGCCGGCCCGAAGGACGGGTGATCCACGTAGGCGTCGCCGATCACATAGATAAAATCCGGCTGCGCGATGCCATCCCGCGCAAGATCTTCCTTCGATACGGGAAGAAATCCGCCGCTCATGCCTGTTCCCCCTCATTTGCGAAAAGCTCGTCAAAGTCCCGGATATAAAAGTCCGCCATCTCCCTGATCTGGTCCTCCCGGTCCGCGCTGTACCTGTCCCACACGCCGCAGACCTGCATCCCGGCCGCCTTCGCGGCGAGGATCCCCATGGGCACATCCTCAAAGACCAGGCAGTCCTCCGGGGCGGTCCCCAGCGTCTCTGCGGAGAGAAGGTAGATGTCCGGCGCAGGCTTGCCCCGGCTCACCTCCAGGGAGGTGTGGATGGAATCGAACAGGTCCAGGGCGCCGTTGGCCTCCAGGGCAGCCACCGCAAGCTCCCGGGAATTGCTCGTCGCAATGCCGAGCTTCAGGCCGCTCTTTTTCAGCGTATCCAGAAACCGGCGGGCGCCCGCCTTCAGCGGAATGTCGTGGGCATAGCGGTGCATCGCCATGCGGTTCCAGTCCGCCTCGATCTCGGACACGGTGCGCGGCAGGGCAAAACGCTTCAGGAAGTACTCCGCCGTCTCCGTAAAGCTCATGCCCTCGATCGAGACCTGCAGGTCCTCCGGCAGGCTGATGCCGAAGCTTCCCAGATATTCGATGTCGATATCCTTCCAGATCCACATGGAATCGATGAGGGTGCCGTCCATATCAAAGATTACCGCTTTTTTATTCCTCCACATCCGCTTCTGTGCTCTCCTCTGTCTCAAACTCTGCTGCTTCTTCCGGCCCATCCGCGTCATCCCGGGGCCCTGCAGCTTGGCGCAGCTGCGCAAGCTCTTCCGGCGTCAGCCGCCTGGCCGTGCCGGGCTTTAAGTCCTCATCCAGGAAAAGCCCGCCCATGGCGAGCCGGTGCAGGCCGGTCACCTCATTGCCGACGGCAGCAAACATCCGCTTGACCTGATGGTATCTGCCCTCCCGCAGGGTGACCCGGCAGGTATTCCCCTGAATATCCTCCAGCACGGCGGGCAGTGTCTTTTTCTCATCCCCGATGTCCAGGCCCTCCAGAAAGCGTCCGGCCGTTTCGGGCGGGATCTCCTCCCTGCAGCGCACCAGGTAGATCTTGTCCACATGGCGGCGCGGGGAAAGCAGCCGGTGCGCAAGGGCGCCGTCATCGGTGAGCAGAAGCAGCCCCGTCGTGTCCTTGTCCAGCCGGCCGACGGGGAAAAGCCCCCTGCGGTCCCCCGGCGCGATCAGATCCAGGACCGTTTTCTCCTTCGCGTCCCGCACCGCGCTGACGACCCCGGCCGGTTTATGGAGCATGAACCACCGCTCGCCCTCCGGGGCGATCCGTCTGCCGTCCGCCACGATCTCATCCACTGCGGGATCCGCCTTGATCTCCGGGCGAAGCGCCGGCTCACCGTTTACGGTCACGCGGCCTGCCCGGATGAGTTTCTTCACATCGCTGCGGCTCCCCGCGCCTGCGCCGGCAAGGATCTTGTCCAGTCTTTCCCTGCTCATACCATCCTCCACGCCGCCGGATACTTATTGCGCAGCGTTCCATCCACCGCCAGGGCCCAGCCCAGCGGATATCCGCCCATGCAGACCAGCGCCCAGGCGCCGGCGGGCACGTGGGCCGCCCTGTCACCGATATGATCCGCCGTCAGGGTCTCTCCGCGAAGATACCGGATGACGGCCGGGTCGTCAGGTTCAAGGTCCACGCTGCAGGCGTACTCTTCTTTACGCAGCGCGCGGGCAAGGGCCGCGGAGGGAACGAATCTCCCGTCCATCTCGGTGCCGGCCAGCAGGCCTGTGCGCAGATAGCGAAGCTCGCCCGGCAGCTGCCTGCCGACAAGCAGTACTTTTTCTTCGTAGATCCTGGGAAACAGGCGTTTAAACCGCGGCGCCCCGATCAAAGAAAAGAAGGCGTCAGCGCCGGGCGCGAGGCGCCTTCGCTGCGCGTCCGGATCTCCTGTGATCACCGGGATCTCCCCTGCAGCAGCGTTTTCCTGTACTGTCCCGGTTCCCGAAATGCCGCTGTCCTGCCCGGCCCTGCTTCGCATGAGGGCGGCAAAATGTCCTTCCCCGCGGGCTATGTGCGGCCATATCCGCACGCAGTCCGCAAAGCCTTCCCCCATCCCCGGGGCAAAGCCCTCCGCGCGGGGCACGCTGACGATCTCCATCCGGGGGCAGGCCGCGAGGAAGCGGCCGATCACCTGCTCATCCTCCTCCTCGGAGAAGGTGCAGGTCGAATAGAGGAGATACCCGCCGGGCTTCAGCATTTTCTCCGCTTCCAGCAGGATCTCCAGCTGAAGCGGGCTGTAGTCCTCCGGGCCACGGGCGGCCCAGCTTTTTTTCAGGGCGGGATCGCGCCGGAACATGCCCTCGCCGGAGCAGGGCGCGTCCACCAGGACCGCGTCGAACACGCGGCCGAAGGCGGCCCGCAGGCGCGCAGGCGCCTCCGCCGTCACGCAGAAGTTCGTAAAGCCCTCCATCTCCAGGTTTTTGACCAGTGCCCTGGCTCTTGCCGCGCTGATGTCGTTGCTGACCAGAAAGCCCTTCTCTCCCGCCTTTGCGGCAAGAGCCACGGATTTCCCTCCGGGCGCTGCGCACAGGTCAAGCACCGCGTCCCCTTCCTTTACCGGCAGAAGGGCGGCGGGCAGCATGGCGCTGGGCTCCTGGATATAAAACAGCCCGGCCTGGTAGGCGGGCAAAGCGGAGGGCGTGATTCCCTCCGGCACATAAAAGCCTTCCGGACACCAGGGCACCTCGTCCCGGTCAAAGGGAAGAAAGGGCATCAGCGCCTCCGGGGTGATCTTCCCGGTGTTGGCCCGTATCCCCCGCAGGGGCTCCTCGTCCCGGGTCCGCAGAAAGGCCGCAAAGGCTTCCTCCCCGATCTGGGCGCGAAGCCGCAGGGCAAACCGCTCCATTGCCTCCGCAGTCTGTCCTCCCGTTTCCCCTGCCCGGGCAGTCATCTTCCGGCTTTTCTTCCCGCTGGTCTTTCCGCTTTTCTTTGTGCTCTTCTTTCCCATCTTATTTCTCATCTTCGGTCTGCACGGTCTGCGCCCGGTATCCCTCGGCGATCATGTCCAGTTCCCGCGCAAAGCGCCGCATCTTCTCCATGTCCCCCTGCTCGTAGATCCGGTAGAACTCATCCTGGATCTTTGCCACCTCGCGGATGTTCGCGATGTGGTACAGGTTCTCGATGGCGGAGAGGATCTCCGCGATCAGGCGGTTCTGCGAGAGCAGGGAATTCTGCGCGTCCATGATATCCCCGCGCACATCGGAGAGCTGCTCGTCAAGCACGACGATAGCCTGCGCCGCCTTGATCAGCTTCGCCCCGATCTTCGGCGGGATATTCGAGCTGTATTTATACTGGAGGGAATGCTCGATGGTGGCCCAGAAGTTCATGCCCAGCGTGCGGATCTGGATCTCCGCATTCACCTTTTTCGGCCCGGAAAGGGTGTGGGCCTCATACCGGATGATCATATGATAGCTGCGGTAGCCGCTCTCCTTGATGTGATCGACATAGTCCCGCTCATCGATGACTTCCATGTCATCCCGGCCCCGCACCATGTCCACGACCAGGGCGATATCCTCCACAAACTGGCAGATCACCCGCACGCCCGCGATGTCGTACATCTCTTCCTCGATCCGCTCCAGCGGGATGTTCTTGCGCTGGGCCTTGGCCAGGATGCTCGCGATGGATTTGACCCGGCCGCTCACCTCCTCGATCGGACTGTATTCGCTGCGGATGCGGTATCCCTTTTTCAGGTGCTCAAATTTGCCGACCAGCTCCTGCACAGTCAGCTCATAGGGTTCCAGCAGTTCTCTCCAAAGTTGAATCTCCATGTTTCCCCCTAGGTTACTATTCGCGGCCGGTACGGAAGCAGGTTCTGGCTCGTCGTGCTTGCACGTAAGAGACAGGATCTGGTTCCGTACCAGTCCTGCGAAGCAGGAACCGCCCCCACAGCCTCAGACAAAAGCGCCGCAGGCGCGGCAGACGTGCGTCAGCACGGATGGTCTGTGGCCTGTGGTTGGCGGTGCCGTGAATAGTAATTTTTATGTACTCACTACACGAAGAAGGCACCCATAGAGTCTGTATGGAATCTATGGATGCCCGACCTGTTATTTCCATTGCCTGCCGTCCTTTGCGGACCCGTCAGGCTTCGCTTTATTCGTCTCCGTCCGTATCATCGGAGGGCTTATCCTCCGGCATGGTGGTATAGCTGGACGGCGCGACCTGCGGAGAAAGCTCCGCGCGGTTTCTCGTCACCACTTCATAGCAGGACTGAATAGAATTGATGAAATTGTTGTAGCGCGTCCCGGCCGTGTCGATCGTATGGCTCATGATCTTTTCCAGATTCTCGAGCATCTCGTCGGTGTAGGCGATGGCGCTCATGCGGATGTTGTTGGAATCCGTCGTCGCGTTGTCGATGATCTCCTGCGCCTGCGCGTTGGTCTGCTCAAGCAGCTCGTTGGACTGCTCCAGCGCACGCTGCATGACTTCGCTCTCGCTCACGATGCGGTCGGCCTTGGACTGTGCCTCGGCGATAATCGCGTCAGCCTTGGACTGCGCGTCCTCCAGGATGGCGTCCTTGTTGCTGATGATCTTCTGATAACGCTTGATCTCATCCGGCGTCTTCATGCGCAGCTCGCGCAGAAGCTCCATCAGTTCCTCTTTATTCACCACGATCTTGGTGGAGGAAAGAGGCTGGAATTTACAACTGTCAACAAATTCTTCGATCTCATCAATGATCTGTTCAATTCTGCTGCTCATTCTTCATTCTCCTTATTGCAAAAACTCGTCCGCCCTTATTGCTTATTGTACGCCCCTGCCGGTCTTGCGCTCGGCGATGCGCCGGTGGATCGCTTCCGCGACCTTTTCCGGAACAAAGTGACTGATATCTCCCTCATATGCGGCCACTTCCTTCACCGTCGTGGAGCTTAAATACGCATACTGCAGGCTGGTCGTCAGAAACATCGTATCGATGGAGGGTTCCATGATGCGGTTCGTCTGGGCCATCTGCAGTTCATATTCAAAGTCCGTGATCGCGCGCAGTCCCCTGACGATGACATCCGCCCCGCACTGGCGCGCAAAATCAACCAGAAGACCGGAAAAAACTTCGATTTTGACGTTGCTGAATTCTTTTGTTGCATCAACTAGCATTTTAACACGTTCTTCTGAAGAAAACAATGGTGTCTTTGCCCGATTTATCAGCACGCCGACGATCAGTTCGTCCGCCAGGGCGCTGGAACGGCGGATAATATCAAGGTGACCGAAGGTCACGGGATCAAAACTTCCGGGGTATACCGCTCTCATCTCAGGCAGGTCTCCTTTCCGTGATGCATTCGTTACGGCGCGGGCCGCAGAAAAACGTGCGCGTTGGTCTTGTATGTCTTTGTGCGGACCGGGACAAATCCGGTGTCCGCAAAGATATCCGGGGATGTCTTCAGGTCCGTCTCCGCGACGACCAGGGTATCCGGCGTCACCAGGCCTGCGCCGCGCAGAACGCGAAGCGTCTCGGGCACCAGGCCGCTCTCATAGGGCGGATCCATAAAGACAAGGTCAAAGGGGGCCTCCCCCTGCATGATGCGCAGCGCACCGGCCGCGTCCCGGATGATCAGCCTGGCCTTCGGCTCGAGCCTGGTAAAGGCCAGGTTTTCCCTGATGCACTCCGCGGCCTCCCGGCCCTGCTCCACAAAAACGGCGTAATCCGCGCCGCGGCTTAAGGCCTCGATGCCGATCTGTCCGCTCCCCGCAAACAGGTCAAGGAAACGGCTCCCCGGGACAAGGGGGGCGAGCATGTTGAACAGGGTCTCCTTGATGCGGTCCGTTGTGGGCCTTGTCTCTTTGCCCTTCGGCGTTTTCAGCGGCAGGCGCCTGGCCGTGCCTGCAATTACTCTCATGTGATGTCTCCTCCGTGACGGGCGCCCGCAGACGGCCAAGGCAAAGGCCGGGCGGCAAAGAAGAGGGGCCTGAGGACGGCTGTCATTTTTGCCGCATGCCCAGGTCCCTTTGCTCATCCGTCAGGTTCTGTGTCTGTTCTTCAGTAAAATCTTTCCCGGCTCTCCCGCCAGTCAAGGTCGCCGTTTGCCAGTCCGAGCACCATGGACTCCGCCGTGGCGATGTTCGTCGCGATGGGGATGCTGTAGCGGTCGCACGCGCGGGTCACCGCGTAGATATCCGCCTCATTCGGACTGTTCATGATGGGGTTGTAGAAAAAGATCACAAGATCCAGCATATCCCTCTCGATCATGTCAATGAACTGCTTTTCCCCGCCGACGCTTCCGGACAGGAATTTGTGCACCTTGAGGTTCGTCGCCTCCTCGATGCGCCGGCCCGTCATTTCCGTGGCATACAGTTCGTGTCTGGCAAGAATATATTTATACGCAAGGCAAAAATTTTCGATCAGGCTTTTTCTGCTGTTATGTGCGATAAAACCAATGTTCATCCTCATGCCTCCCGATCAGCCTCTACTATGTTGATCATACCTGATTATACACAAAACAGGCGGCAATGGCAACCAAAAAGAAGGGAGCCCCGGCATGCCAAAATCGGCAGGCCGCGGCCCCGGTGTTTCGTTTTTGTTTCTGCGCTGATCAGAGACCGATGCGGCCCGTCTCCTCGCCGTTGATCACGTAGTAAGCGCTGTTCTCTTCCGGCTTCAGGTACAGGGTGATGTCCTTGATCTCTTCTTCTTTTCTGCCCAGCTCGCCGGTCCAGATCGCCTTGACGGCGGTCATCAGGTCGGCGGTGTTGATATCTTTACCGAAATACTGCAGATGCACGGTCTCCGTGATCACAGCCTTCTTTGCGGGAGCCTTGCGAACGGTCTTCGCGGCAGCTTCCTTAACGGTCTTTTCCGCTTCCTTCACGGTCTTTTCCGCTTTCTTTGCGGTCGTCTTCGCAGCGCCGGCAGCCTTCTTCGCAGTTTCGGCAACAGTCTTCGCGGCCTTTTCCTCAACCTTGACAGCGGCAGCAGCTACTTCCTTGACAGCTTCGCCCGTGTTCTTCTTCTCTGCAGCCTTGGTAGTCGTTTTCTTAGCAGCCGCCGCAGATGTCTTTACTTCACTCTTCATCTTCAAACCTCCTAAGAAATAATTCTTTTCTCTTTTCACTACATGTTGCATGATACTCCTGAAAATCAGAAATTGCAACACATAATAGGGTGTGAACTTTCTTTTTGTGCTAAATGTTGATATTTTTTGAACAATTTGCCATGTAAAGTAGGAGTTTTTGCTTGAGCGGCGCGTTTTCCTCCCTCTCCAGAGTGGAATCCTGTTGTAATAACGCACCCGCGCATTCCCCTGCGTACTGCATTATTTCATGGTCTTCAAACGGGTCGGCAAGCTTAAACTGCATGATTCCGCTCTGTCTGACGCCGAAAAGGTCGCCGGGACCCCGCAGAGCCAGGTCCCGCCGGGCGATCTCGAAGCCGTCCGTGGTATCGCGCAGGATCTGCAGGCGGTCGCCCGTCATATCCTTTCCGTCTTTTCCTCCGTCGCCGCCGCGCTGCTCTCCCGCACCGTCCCTGTCTCCCCGCATGAAGATGCAGTAGGACTGCGCGCTGCCGCGCCCGACGCGTCCCCGCAGCTGGTGCAGCTGGGCCAGGCCGAAGCGCTCGGCGTTCTCGATCATCATGACCGTCGCGTTCGGCACGTTCACGCCGACCTCCACGACCGTGGTGGAGACCAGCACCTTGATCTCGCCGGAGAGGAACCGCTCCATCACCTCATTCTTCTCCTGCGGCTTCATCCTGCCGTGCAGCACGCCGATGGTCACATCCGCCGGAAACTGCCCGCGCAGCTTTTCCGCGTAGTCGGTCACGTTCTCCGCGTCGATCGCCTCGCTCTCCTCCACCATCGGGCAGATGATATAGGCCTGGTGGCCCTCCCGGATCTGGCCGAGGATGAACCTGGCTGCGTTCGGCCGCCAGGACCGGTCCACCACGGCGCTTTTGATCGGCAGCCGTCTGGCCGGCATCTCATCCAGGACAGAGACGTCCAGATCTCCGTAGAGGATGACGGCCAGCGTCCGCGGGATGGGGGTGGCGCTCATGACCAGCACGTGGGGATCCTCCCCCTTCACGCCCAGGGTCTCCCGCTGGCGCACGCCGAAGCGGTGCTGCTCGTCCGTGACGACGAGGGCAAGATTTTTGTACTCCACCTTTTCCTGGATGAGAGCGTGGGTACCGATGATGACCTGCGCCTCGCCCTCCGCGATCTTCCGCCTTGCCTCCCGCTTCTCTTTCTCCTTCATGGATCCCGTGAGCAGAACGGCCTCACAGGCAAAGGGCTGGTCCTTCATCAGGGAGGTGAAGGCCTCGTAATGCTGCCTGGCCAGGACCTCCGTGGGCACCATCAGCGCGCCCTGGGCGCCGTTCTCCGCCGTGAGGATAAGGGCGAGGAAAGCCAGGATGGTCTTGCCTGAGCCCACATCGCCCTGCACGAGCCTGGCCATGACCTGCCTGCCGCACAGATCCTGCCGGATCTGCTCCCACACCCTCTGCTGCGCCCCGGTCAGGGCGTAGGGCAGGGAGGCGATGGCAGCGTCGGCGTGGGTGCCGGCGGCAAAGGAATGATCGCGCAGCACCATCTGCCGGCTCTCGCGCAGCAGCCTAAGCTGCAGGATAAACAGGAAAAACTCGTCAAAGATGAGCCGCCGCCTGGCAATGCCCATCTCCTCCTTGTCCGCCGGAAAATGGATCTTCTCCGTGGCGAAGGACAGGGAGGCGAGGTTAGCCCGCTTTCTGATCGAATCGGGGAGATACTCCCTGGCCGGCCCCAGCGCCGCGAAGGCCTGGGTAAGGGCGCCCCGCAGGGCGTTCTCCGTCAGCCCCTTCACCAGCGGATAGACCGGCAGGAGGGACTGCATCAGTTCATCGTAGCGCGCCGGGTCGTAAATGCCGGGCTGCTCCAGAATGAAGCCCTTCCCCTTCGCCCGCACCCTGCCGCGCAGGACATACTGCGCGCCGGGCCTGATCTGGCTGCGCAGAAACGGCATATTGTACCAGACCACGGAGAGCAGGCCGCCCGGAAGGCGGATCTTCGTGCTCGTGATCTTAAAGCTCTTTACATACCTGACGGAAACGGAGCCCTCTATAAAACCACAGACGGCCGCAATGCGGCCGTCTGTCAGTTCCGGATAATCCAGCGGCGCCTCAAAGGTCTCGTAATCGCGCGGGTAATACCCGATCAGATCGCCGATCGTGGTGATTCCCGCCTTCTCGAAGACGGCCGCTTTTTTCTCCCCGATTCCCTTCAGGCAGGTCAGCAAAGACTGTTCATCCATGTGCTTTCCCTCTCTGCCCGGGTTTTTATTACTCCGCGGAGATAATGTAATAATAGATGGGCTGTCCGCCCGGGTTTACTTCCACATCCAGCTCCGGATATTTCTCGGCCAGGATGTCCGCCAGCGCCTGGGCATCCTCCTCGGAGACGGTATCTCCGTAGTAGATGCTGATCAGCTCCGTGTCCGGCGTGACCATCAGGCAGGCGGTCTCCACCGCGGTCTGCGTGATGTCCGTGCCCACCGCGAGAATGCCGGAATCGCCGACGCCCATGATGTCGCCCTGGTGGATCTCCTTGTCGTCCACATGGGTATCGCGGACTGCATAGGTGATCTGTCCGGTGCGCACGCTGAGGATCTCCTCGAGCATGAGGGCTTCGTTCTCCTCCGCCGTCTTCTCGGGGACATAGTTGATCAGGGCGGTAATACCCTGCGGGATGGTCTTCGTGGGCACCACGATGATCTTCTTGTCGCCGGTGAGGCTCTTTGCCTGGTTGGCGGCAAGGATGATGTTCTTGTTGTTCGGGAAGATGAAGATGGTATCCGCGTTCACCTTCTTGATCGCGTCCAGCATATCCTCCGTGCTCGGATTCATGGTCTGGCCGCCCTCGATCAGATAGTCGGCGCCAAGCTCGCGGAAGATCGCCGCGATGCCCTCACCGATGGAGACCGTGATAAAGCCGACGTCCTTGCGCGGCATCTCTTCTTCCTCCGGCACAACCGTCTCGGGTACGGGCTGCGTGTTCTCCACGCTGATCGCGTACAGCGCGCCGTAGGCGGCAGCGCCGCTGAGCACACGGCCGGGATCGTCGGTGCCCGCCGCCACGTGGATCACGCCCGCGTTATGGGCAAGATCATCCTTCCTGCCGGCGGATTCGAGCAGAGCCATCAGGCTCTCCTCCATCTTCTCGCTCCACGCCTCGCGGGGATAAAGATCAAAGGCCATCCTGTAGGCATAGGTGATCACCTGGGGCGCTTCGGCCTCTTCAGGCTCTTCCTCGATGCCCATATAGCCGTTGTAGGCGCCCTTGAGGAACTGCACCAGGCCCTGTCCGCCGGAGTCGACAACGCCGGCTTCCTTCAGGACGGGAAGCATGTCCGGCGTGCGCGCCAGCGTCTCCTCCGCCTCTTCGTTGATCTGGCGAAGGAAGGATTCCATTTCGATCTGCGGGTTCTCCTCGAGCAGGGCGGCCGCTTTATCGGAAGCAGCTCTCGCCACCGTGAGGATGGTGCCCTCCTTCGGCTTCATGACCGCCTTATACGCCGTCTCGACAGCCTTCTGGGCCGCCGCTGCGACGATCTCGCAGTCCAGTGCCGTCTCCGTGCGGATCACCTTGGAGAAGCCGCGGAAAAGCTGAGACAGGATAACGCCCGAATTTCCTCTTGCGCCGCGCAGGGAGCCGGAAGAAACCGCCTTGGCGACCTTCTCGATCGTCACTTCGTCGAGGGCTTCCACTTCCTTGGCCGCGGAAGCGATGGTCAGGGACATATTCGTGCCCGTGTCGCCGTCCGGTACAGGGAAGACGTTCAGCTCATTGATCCATTCCTTTTTTGCCTCAAGATTTCTTGCCCCTGCCAGAAACATTTTTGACAGGAGCAGGCTGTCTATCGTATTTTCACACACAGTCTCAATTCCTCCTCAAAACGAAAATCAGTCGATCACCCGGACGCCCTCAACAAAAATGTTGATCTTTTCCACTTCCATGCCGGTGAAGGCTTCCAGCTTGTATTTGACATTTTCCATCAGGTTGTTGGCAACCGCGGAAATACTGATTCCGTACGCTACGATCACATGGAAATCCAGACTGATGCGGTTATCCTGTACCCGCACATTGATGCCTCTTTCCAGATTCTCTCTGCCCAGAAGTTTGACCAGGCCGTCTTTCATATTCACACTCGCCATGCCGACGATGCCGAAGCATTCCACAGCCACACTGCCCGCGTAGGTAGCGATGACATTCGTGTCGATCTCGATGGAGCCAAGCGAGTTGTTCATCTGTCCTTTCATTTCATCATACCTCCGACTTTCGTGGTATTTATTGCAATATTCTCTTCATTGTAGCAGATACCGTTAAAAAAGGAAACATTTTTTTCCGCCGGACCGGTTTCGCATGCTATAATAGGGGAAGCTTTGCAGACAGGAGGCCTCATTATGCGCTTATTATCCCGTTTTTCATCATCTATGCGGCTGTTTTTTCTCACCGCTGTTCTCGCCCTCTCCCTCGCGCTCATTTTCCCGGTGCCGGATGCACTGCAGGTCATGGCTGCGCAGAATACAGGCACGGCGCAGGGGGAAGCCGGCGCGAAAGCCCAGGTCCTCTACCGCAAGGGGAAGCTTCGCCTCATCCGCCGCGCTGACGGCATCTACTGTAAGATCGACGGCAAAAAGGTGAAGAACGCCTGGAAGACCATCGACGGGAATACCTACTATTTCGGCTCCACCGGAGCGGCTTCCACCGGAACGGTAAAAATCGGAAACAAGTATTACTGTTTTGACAAGATGGGACGGCGCCGCAGCGGGTTCATCAAAAACAAAAAAGGCATCCGCTACTATTCGAAATCCGTCGGCTACCGGCTGACCGGATGGCGCAATCTTTACGGAAACCGCTACTATTTTGACGAGAACGGCTACGCGGCCACCGGCCTGAAAAAGATCGACGGCCAGACCTACCGGTTCTCCGCCAAGGGCGTGCTCTACATGAAGGGCTGGCAGACCTCAAAGTCAGGCAAGACCCGGTATTTCTCGAAGAAAGACGGCCACATGTACACCGGCATCCGGACCGTGGCCGGGACAAAATACGGCTTCGCCCAGAACGGCGTGCTCGTGCGCGAAGGGCGCCTCAGCTACGCCTACTTTAACCGCAGGGGCGTGCTCAGGGAAAAGAAGAGCCGGACCCTTGCCCAGCTGAAGAGCCAGCTTGCCGGCCGCATCCGCTCCTTCCCCGGCACCTGGTCCGTCTATGTCAGCAACATGACCACGGGGCATTCCTTCTCCATCAACAACCGGCCCATGTACGCCGCCAGCCTGATCAAGCTTTTCGCGATGGGCGCGGCCTACCAGCGGGTGGCGGACGGCACGATGAGCGAAGGCGCCGTTTCCGGTCTTATCCCCACCATGATCGCGGACAGCAACAATTCCGCCTTCAACAGCGTGATCCATACCATCGGGCCCTACACGGTAAACCGCTGGTGCAGGGCGCACGGCTACACCCAGACCAGCCAGGTCCACGGCCTCTCGCCTGCCTACAACAATTCCGGGCTTCGCACCTCCGGCGGCTCCAATGTGACCTCCGTGGAGGACTGCGGGAAGTTCCTGGAGAGCGTGTATCTGGGCACCTGCGTGAACGAAAAGTATTCCGCCAAGATGGTCAATGCACTGAAGCTCATCACCAGGGACAAATCCCTGTACTATCGCTCCAAGCTGCCTTCCGGCGTTCCCGGCTCCGCCCTGTGCGCCAACAAGACCGGCGACGTGGATGACTACACGCACGACTGTGCCATCGTCTATTCGAAGAACGCCGACTATGTCATCTGCGTCATGGCCCATGTGCCCGGCCGCGGATACAGCTGCTCCTCCTATTTCCGCGCCATCTCCTCGATGGTCTACAACTTCTTCAACTCCTAAGGAGAGTACCCGCCATGAACCGTTTTTTTAAGCGCAGCAGCGCACCGCTCTGCGATAACCGCACCGGAGGCGCCATCGCGCTGAATATGCTGATCGCCGCCGCCGCCCTTTTTGTGAACGGCTTCGGCGTCTATCTGACCATACAGGCCGGGATCGGCGCCGCGCCCTGGGACGTGCTGAACATCGGCCTGTCCAGAAGCCTGGGCATTCTGTACGGCACCGCTTCCGTCTCCGTCTCCTTCGCGATCCTTGCCCTTGACATCCTGCTGAAGGAGCCGATCGGTATCGCGATGTTTATCGACGCCGTTGTCGTCGGCAAGGCCGTCGATTTCTTCAACTACATCCACGCGGTCCCGAAGGCAGGTGATCTGCGGACCGGCATCCCGATGATGATCGCAGGCCTGTTCGTCCTGGCCTACACGCAGTACGCCTACATGATGGCCTCGCTGGGCTGCGGCCCCAGGGACACGCTGTTGGTCGCCCTGGCAAAGCGGGCCAAGCGCATCCCGATCGGCGCCGTGAGCATTGCCCTGCTCTCCGCGGCCACCCTGATCGGCTGGCTTTTAGGAGGACCCGTCGGCGTAGGGACACTGATCTGTGCCTTCTGCACCGGCCCCGTCATGCAGGCTGCCTTCCGCTCCGTCCGCTTTGACGCGACGCGCGTGCATCACCAGCGCCTGCAGGATTCCTTCCGGACGATCTTCTCCTGATAGTACAAACTAAGTATGACATACACCGGGCCGCAGCGGAAATGCTCCGCTGCGGCCCTTTTTCTGTCTCAGGTCGTAAAAGAAGCTGCCGGCTGTGCATCACGCGTAGCTGTGGATGCCCGGCAGGAAGATGTTCACGCCGATGTAGGTGAAGATCACGCAGATAAACCCGATGACCGCGAAGATCGCGGCGCTCTTCCCCTTCCAGCCCTTCGAGATCCGCAGGTGCAGGTAGATCGCGTAGATGATCCAGGTGATCAGCGACCAGGTCTCTTTCGGATCCCAGGACCAGTAGCTGCCCCAGGCGCGCTCCGCCCAGATGGCACCGGAGACCATGACGAAGGTCAGGAAAAGGAACCCGAGGGACACCGCGCGGTAGCTGATCAGGTCAAGCCGTTTTTCCTCCGGAACATGCTCCTGCCAGAAGGTACTGCCGGACATTTTTCCGCGGATCAGGAACATCAGGGACACCGCGAAGGAAACGCCGAAGGCGCCGTAGGAAATGATTGCGGAGGATACATGCAGCACCAGCCAGTTGCTCCGCAGGGCCGGCATCAGCTCGCGCACCTCTTTGCTCTGCATGGCCGCATAGGCGATGACGATAAAAATGACCGGCGTCACGAAGGCGCCGAGGGCGCGGAACCGGTATTTCCAGAGGAAGATCAGGAAGCAGGCGCAGATGCCCCAGGCAAAGCTGGTCGCGAACTCATACTGGTTCGACAGGGGCAGCCTTCCGGCCCCGATCGTCCTGGTCACCAGCGCGGCCGTGTGCACGGCAAACGCGGCGGCCGTGATGTGGCCCGCCCAGATCCCGAAGACGTCCTTCCTGAACACCAGGAACAGGGCGTACAGCACCATGGCAGCGAGATACCCCGCCATGGCGATCGTAAACAGAACATTTTCAATCTGCAGGAACTGATCACTGCTCATCTCCCGCTTCTCCTTTCTCTTTTCCGTGACTGGTCTTTTCCGCTTCCAGCTCTTCCCGCTTTTCGCGGACCATACCGGCGAATTCCTCCCCGCCTTTCCGGCTGTACCCCATCACCTGCCAGCTGCCGTCAGCGCCGCGCAGGGCGCACAGCTCGGCGGTGCGCAGGTAGAACGCAAGGAAGAGACCTGCCATGACCAGGGCTGCGCCGATCCCGGCCAGCCAGGTGAAGGGATCGCGCTTGATCTGAATGAGAGTGTAGCTCTGCGGATCCGTAAAGATGATCGTATACGCGTCGACGGTGATGGCTTCCTTCTCCATCAGCACATTCATCCCCAGCATCTCACCCTGGTAGAAAAGCCGGTAAAGATAGCCGGGATTATTCAGCTTTCCGCTCGCAGTCCGCGGCATCCCGTCCGGTCCCTGCTCATAGTCCGGGTAGAAAGCGGAGAAGGCGAGGCTGAGCCCCTCGGCGTCCTCGATGTCCATCGTCTCCCCGGCGCACAGGACCTCCTCCTGGATAAGCTCTTCGTCTTTGTAGACCCGGATGTCTGCCGCCCAGCCCGTGGAGTTCTGGTAGCACCGCATCCCGAACAGCGTGGCGGGGTGGTTGACGCTCGTCTCGCCGCTCTGCGTCTCCCCGGTGCGGGTATCCGTCATAGTAATCGCGGCCGTGTACTGCTCGACGGTATCGTCCTCCCGCAGCTCCACCGTAAAGTCGTCGATGGTGAGGGTATAGTCCGTATCGCCGACCTGCTTGGTCTGCCCGGGCACCCCGTAGACCGCGTACTGGACCTGCAGCATCTGCCCCAGGCCGAACCCTAGGATGACGATCAACATGCCCAGATGGCACACCCAGGCACCCCAGATGCCCGCTTTGTTCTTCACCGCATAGATGCAGGGGGTATCCGTCTGTGCGCCGTCGGCTGCCTGTACCACTGTTTTATGCACATTCCGGAACCCGCAGGCCGCAAAGAGAGCTTCGGGATCCGTACAGGCGGTGACCGCCTCTCCTTTTCCGCGCGCTTTCAGAAAGCGCTCAGGCGTAAACCCTTCCTTAAACTGCCGGAAAAGCTGCGGAAAGCGGACAAGATTGCAGCCCAGCAGATTAAGGCAAAGAAAAACAGCCAGGGCGATGAACCAGGGGCAGTGGAAAACATCGTCGAGGCCAAGCGCCAGGATGGCGCCGGCCGCCTGTCTGGAATAGGCGCTCATGTACCAGGCCGCCTCCTCACCCTGCGGGATGACGCTGCCGGCAACGCAGGCAATGACCAGTATGCCGAGCAGGATCAGCGCCGTGCGCATGGAAAAGACGGCACGTAACGTTTTTTTCATCAAAGTGCTCCTGTGCAAATTTGCTTTATCGCAAGGAAAGCCGCCGCTGCGCGCGACGGCTTTCAGATCTCAGTCTACTGTCTTCAGGATTCAAACAGGCCCATCGCCTCGTCTATCGTCTCCTCCGCGGTATCCAGGCATTTTCTTGCCAGCGCGGAATTGTGGGCGCCTTCGCTGTTCTCGACGTAATCCCAGTCGAAATACCACTGCGCCGTTCTGTGCAGGGAACGGATCTCGTCCAGCTCGTCCTCGGTGTAATCGCCGCTGGCGACTGCCTCGGCAAGCGCGTCCTTCAGGGCGGAAAGCTTTTCGCCGACCTCGGTCTCCCTCGCCGTGATCTCGGCCTGGAGCGTGTGGACCTTCTCCGCCATATCCGTATCCTTGTGGCACTGCGCGCAGGTCGTCAGGAGCTCTTCGCTGTCCAGCGGGCTCTTCAGATAGTGGCTCTTAAAGTCTCTGCCCTCGTCCGTCGTGGTCTTTTCCATGTGGCAGTCCGCGCAGGACAGGCCCATTCTCGCGTGGATATTGCCCTCGCCCAGAACGGTCTCGATCTCGGGATGCTGCACCTTAAGGAGCGGCGTGCCGGTGCTCTCCTGCACCCAGTCGGCAAAGCCCATCTCGTCATAGTAGGCCAGCTCGGCCGCCGGGTCCATGGAGGCGATATCCGTATACGGGACATTGGTCGCCTTGTTCTCCGGCTTGAAGTAGTACTCGGTATGGCACTGTCCGCAGACCGCGATGGCCGGTGCGATGGTATCGCCCATGTCGTCGCCGATGGCCGTCACGGAATAGTCGTGGGTCAGGACCAGCTTTCCGGTGGGGAAGTCATCCCCGTGGCAGCTGTAGCAGCCGACGTTCTGGTGGGCGTCCGCGTATACCTCCTCAAAATCGAGGGAGTAGGCGTCCTCGCCCATCTCATTCACCAGACGGGTGAAGTCCTCCGTCTTGCAGGTAAGACAGTTGGCGAGCGGATGCGGTCTTTCGGTCCCGGCCACATCCTCCAGGACATAGGCATGTCCGCGGGCGCTCATATAGTCCTTAGCGAACCCGTATCCCTCATAGATATTCACCAGGTAAGGATCCTGCTCGAGATAACTGATCGTGTAGCTGTTCTCCGCGTTCATCTCGTAGCTTTCCAGTACATGGGTGAGGAAACTGTCCGCCGCCGCGCTCATCGGAAACACGCAGAGCGCCGCCGCTGCCGCAATGGCAAAACACAGTTTTTTTCTCATCTTTTTCCCCCTGTCGTCCCCCGGCGGACCGGCGGACATATTAACTGACAATAAATGTATATTAACAATTTTACTTTACCATATCACACATCAAATAGCAACCAGAAGAGCTCCGGCCGCGGCGCAGATGGAGGCGCTGTTCCGGTCCCACGGGTATTGAGCAGGGACATTAAAAGCATTTTTCTTTTCTCTGTTTCCTGCACTGCTCGATATGGCCGCAGCGGTAGCACAGCTCATTGTCGCACAGGCCGTCATCTTCATAGAAGGAAAGAATATTCCGGACGGTGGTCTCCGCGATGTTGCCCAGGGCTTCCTCAGTAAGGAAGGCCTGGTGCGAGGTCACGATCACGTTCGGCATGGAGATCAGCCGGGCAAGCAGCTCATCATTCAGGATATGCCCGGAGCGGTCTTCAAAGAAAATATCCGCCTCCTCCTCATAGACATCCAGGCAGGCCGCGCCGACCTTCCTTGCGCGGATGCCGTCCAGCAGGGCTTCGGCATCGATCAGCGCGCCGCGGGAAGTATTCACGATCACGACGCCCTTCTTCATCTTTCCGATCGCCTCCGCACCGATCATATGCCGCGTATCCTCCGTCAGCGGGCAGTGCAGGGAAATGATATCGCTCTCTCTGAGCAGCGTATCCAGATCCGTATACTCGATTCCGGAATCCGCTGCCGGGAACATGTCATAGCCGATCACCCGCATGCCGAAGCCCCGGCAGATGCCGGCGAAAATACGGCCGATCTTGCCGGTGCCGACCACGCCGACCGTCTTCCCGTGCAGATCAAAACCGGTGAGGCCGTTCAGAGAGAAATTGAATTCCCTGGTCCGGTTATAGGCCTTGTGGATGCGGCGCACGCTGGTCAGCAGCAGCGCCATCGCGTGCTCCGCCACGGAATAGGGAGAATAGGCCGGCACATGGACCACATGGATCTTTCCGTAGGCTGCCCTGACGTCCACATTATTGTATCCCGCGCAGCGAAGGGCGATCAGCCTGACCCCGAGGCCGTACAGCTTCTCAATGACCTCGCTGTCCACCGTGTCATTCACGAAAACGCAGACAACCTCGCATCCCTTTGCCAGATCAGCCGTATCCGCGTTGAGCTTTGTCTCAAAAAAGCGGAGATCCAGGCCCGCCTGTTTTCCATACTCTTCAAACGAAGGCCTGTCATAGGCTTTCGTGTCATAAAAGGCAACTCTAATCATACTCTTTCTCCTCTTCACTTTCTGATCAGGAGCCTGACCGTTAAGCTCAGATATTATAGTACCGGTCAAATTCCGCCGGCGTCGGGTACCTGGACAGCGCCGCGCACTCCTCGCGCTTCGCCCGGATATGGCTGGCGATCAGCTCCTCCGGGAAGACGCCGCCTTCGGTCAGGAAGGCGTGATCGGCTTCAAGGGCGTCAAGCGCCTCATCCAGGCTGCGGGGCAGGCCCTTCAGCTTTGCCTTCTCCTCCTCCGGCAGGGTATACAGATTGACGTCGTAGGGGCCCCAGCCGTTTGCGTGGGGATCGATCCTGTTCTTCACCCCGTCCAGACCGGCCATGAGGATGGCGGCGTAGGCAAAGTAGGGATTGCAGGCCGCGTCCGGGTTGCGCAGCTCAAAACGGCGCAGCTCCGGGCGTTTCGCGTAGGCCGGGATGCGGATGACCGCGCTGCGGTTGGAGGTGGCGTAGCCGATCGTGACCGGCGCCTCAAATCCCGGAACCAGGCGCTTGAAGGAATTCGTGCTGGGATTGGTGATCGCGCAGAGCGCCGCAATGTGCTTCAGCAGCCCGCCCATAAAGAAATGGGCCGTCTCGCTCAGGTGCGCGTATCCGCTGTCATCGGAAAATACCGGCTCATCGCCCTTCATCAGCAGCATATGCACGTGCATGCCGCTGCCGGCCTCGCCGTATACGGGCTTGGGCATAAAGGTCGCGCTCATGCCGTACTGCTGCGCCGTATTCTTGATGATGTACTTGATCATCATCGACGCGTCCGCCATCTTTACCACTTCGCCGAGCTTCGGCTCAATTTCAAACTGTCCGCTGGCGCTGACCTCCGGATGATGATACTTGACCGGGATGCCGGCCTCCTCCATGCGCAGCACCATCTCGCTCCTGCAGTCGTAGGTCGTATCGTAGGGCCTGGCAATGTGATAATTCTTCTGGAAGGGGACGACGTTGCCGGCGCCCTGGGTGCTGCTGTTCCAGTAGGCCTGTTCAAAATCCACGTGGGATTCCTGGGCGTCATTCCCCACGGACCAGCCGGCCTCGTGGAAAAGATAGAACTCAAATTCCGGCAGGATGATCATTTTATCCGCGATTCCCGTATTCTTCATGTATTCCACCGCAGCCTTGATGACATTGCGCGGATACTGCGGAAGGGGCCGGTTATCCGGATGATCAATGATCATCACGTCGCCGCTCATGGAGAGGGTCTTCTGCGCGCAGAAGGGATCGATCATGGCGGTCGTCACATCCGGGATAAACACCATATCGCTCTTTTCCACCACCGCGTAGCCGTAGTTGGACGCGTCGAAGCCCACGCCGTCGACCAGCGTATCCTCGCTGAAGCTGACGGCGGGAATCGTCACATGGCGAAACGCCCCGCTCATGTCGATCATCTTAAAATCAACCATTTTTACATCATTCTCACGGATATACTCCATGACTTCCCGCGCGTTCCGGAACATACCTCATCCTCCTTTGTTCTAATCGGCACGATCTGGCCGGTTTCTCTGTATCCCTATGATACCGCCCCCGGGGATGAATCGCAACCGTGATCGCCGCTGCCCGCAGGCCGCCTGAATAGAATCAAAAAGTTTCGATAAACAGCATATAACAGTTGACAACAGTTATATACTGTTATACACTGTTTGCGGAGGGGAACGATATGCATATCATTTTAAACCATAATTCCATGGAGCCGATCTACGAGCAGCTGATGGACCAGATCAAAAAAGAGATCATCAGCGGCGCTCTGCAGGAAAACGACGCCCTGCCTTCTGTCCGGGCGCTCTCCGGCGAGCTGCGGATCAGCGCGCTGACCGTAAAAAAAGCCTACGACAGGCTGGAGGAAGAAGGATTTGTCGTTACCGTGCACGGGAAAGGCACCTATGTAGCCGTAACGGACCGGCAGCTGGCCGCGGAAGCCAGGAAAAAGGACGTGGAGGATGACTTCGCCGCCGCTGTGCAGAAAGCGAAGGCGGCGGGACTGACCAAAGACGAGATTCGGGAGATCGTAGAGATCATTCTGGAGGAATACTGATGATCAAAGTTGACAGCCTTATCAAAAACTACGGTGATTTTCACCTTAATGTCTCTCTGGAGATACCGGAGGGCACGGTCACCGGTCTGGTCGGGAAAAACGGCGCAGGCAAAAGCACGGTGATCAAAGCGATACTCGGCCTGATCAGGCCGGACGGCGGAACCGTCCTGGTAAACGGAAAAGAAGCCCTCTCCCTTGACGGAAAGGAAAAGCAGATGATCGGGGCTGCCCTGGCCGACGCCGGGTTCTCCTCCTATCTTACCGTGGAGGATGTGATCCGCATCCTCAGAAAGCTGTATCCCGCTTTCGATGAGGACTTTTTCCGGAAGGCCTGCGCCGAGCAGGGGCTTGCCTTCAACAAGACGATCAAAGACTTTTCCACCGGCATGCGCGCAAAGCTTCGCGTCCTGACCGCCCTCAGCCACAAAGCGGAGATCCTCATCATGGATGAGCCCACCGCCGGGCTCGATGTGCAGGCGAGAATAGACGTCCTTGATCTGCTGCGCCGGTATCTGGCCGAGCACGAGCGCTGCTCCATCCTGCTCACCTCTCATATCTCTACCGACCTTGAGAGCCTGTGCGACGATATCTACCTCATCCATAACGGGAAGATCATCCTGCATGAGGACACGGACGTCATTCTCGGCAGCTGCGGGATCCTGAAAGTCAGTGAGGAAGAATATGAGAAGCTTGACAGGCGCTATATTCTCAGCACGAAAAAAGAAGCCTTCGGCTATGCCTGCTTTACCCGGGAAAAGCAGTTCTACGCGGAAAACTACCCGGGAATCGTGATCGAAAACGGAAGTATTGATGAACTGATTCTGATGATGACGGGAGGTAAATAAGATGTCCGGCCTGTTGGAAAAAGATTTGCGTCTGACCCTTTCAAGAAAGCAGACCCTGCTGATCTTTCTGGTCGCGGCGGTGGTCATGAGCATGTCCATGGACGGCTCCTTCATTATCGGGTATGTCACCATGCTCGCTTCTATTCTGTCCATTGGCACCCTCAGCTATGATGAACTCGACAACGGCATGTCCTACCTGATGACGCTGCCCTTTGCGCGCAGGACCTATGTCCGGGAAAAATACCTGTTCACCCTCCTGATGACGGCGTGTGCCTGGTGCATCGGCACCCTGCTGTACGGCGTCGGCTCGGCCGTGCGCAGCGGCGCGCCCTTTACCCTCTCTGAGCTGCCCATGCTGCTCTCCCTTCTCCCTGTTCTGTACCTTGCTGCAGCATTGATGATCCCGCTGCAGCTCAAATACGGACCGGAGAAAAGCAGGCTCGTCCTGTTCATCCTGTTTGGCGCGGCCGCGGTCCTGATCGCCATGGGGTCTGGGCTGTCCGGCGGGCAGGCGCATTTTCTCGCCCGGTTTGCGACATTCCTTGACAGCCTGCCCTCCCTGGGCATTCTTGCCGTTATCGTCTGCGTCTGCGCAGCGATCTCCTTTGTGCTTTATCTGTGGAGTGTACGCATTATTGAAAACAAAGAGTTCTAAATTTGATGATGTTTGCTCAGGATGCCTTCCGTCACGGCGAGCCCTGCAGAGATCTCCGCGTGCAGAAAATAATACGGAGCGGCCTCATATTTCGGGGCCGCTCCGTTTATGATCATACCAGATCTATTTATGAAGTAGATACCTCACTCATATCAATGATATCCGCATTGAGCCAGGGAAGCGTCACACTCGCTCCCATTACCGTCTCATACGTATAGTCGCCTATGCATTCTCCATAGACGGTGATAATATCGTCGTCCAGGATCTTCATGTCTACGATCTCTTTATCGTAGGAGACAAACAGGACGGAGTCATAATCCGAATCGACGGCAAGGCGGATATATCTGATTCCGGATCCGGCATCGCCTTCCTGCAGGACTTTTCCTCTGAATTTCATCTTAACGCCTGCAAAACTGTCCGGGTCCCTGGCGATCTGCGTGTAGGAATACTCTGTGCTGTACTCCTTCATCATCGCTTCCTTTTCAGCCGCTTCCGCTATCTCGTCGGCTACACCCAGGCTCTCGATCAGTTCATCTGTAATGACCCCGTTGACATTCAGCTTATGCTCGGTTTCATAGGCATTGATTGCAGCTGCGGTCTTGCTGCCGGCCTTTCCGTCAGGGGTACCGCAGTCAAAACCGGCATCGTTCAGCGCCTGCTGTACTGCCTTTACGATGGCTTCATCTGTATATACGGTCCCTACTACTTCTGTCGACAGCTGGGGCGCTTCTGTCTCTTCTTCCGCCCCCTGCAGGCCTTCGATGGTTGCCTTCAGCTCCTCGATCTCGGATTCCAGCGTCTGGACTTTCTCTTCCAGCTCAGCCTTTTCCGATTCCAGGCTCTCGATCGTTTCGGTGTCGTCAGCCGCACATGCGGCCATTGGTACAGAAAATACAAGCAGTCCGCTGATGATCAATGCCGAGATCCTTCTCCAGTTTTTCATTTACAGTTCCCCCTTTACTTTTACGAACAGGTCAACAGGTAACATCGGCATTATAGTGTAAATCAGCGAAATAGTCCATGGTTTTGAACAAAGAACTCCGTTTTGAAAGCATTTTATTATGCATACTGCACAAAACGGAAGAGGCAGCTTACGTTATGTAAGCTGCCTCCTCTTTTCCAAGACGGAGATCAGGAGCATCAGTCGTCCTGCTCCCCGCTGCTTCTCACGGCTTCCTCGACTGTATAGCAGCCGCTGTCGCGCGCCTTTGCCCTGCTGATATGGAAGGCCGCGATTTTTGCCGGAATCTCCTCGGTGAAGCGAAGCGCTCCGAACTCCTCAAGAAGCTCCTCAAAATGGCCGCTCCTGCGAAGCAGGTCCGCTTTCACCACACGGCGCGTCTCCTCATTCGGCCCGCCCTCGCCGATCAGCTGATCCAGCAGGGGAAGGGCCTTTTCTCTGCAGTGGCGGGCGTTTTTGTCATCGCCCATGTCGTCGCAGACCCATGCGGCGTGGAGCAGGGCGAAAAACGCGCCTTCCCGGTCATGACACATGGTCCTGATCATATAATGACGGTAGAACCGGGCCGCTAACGGCGACGCAAAGTCGATGCCCTCACACCTGCGGTAGGCGCTTCGCTCCAGCCACTCTCTGGTGACCGGTGCAAACTCCTCAACGCTGCCCGCAACATAACCGCAGGCAGGGCACTCCTGCAGCCAGACACTCATCGTGCTCCGCTGCATCTCGGCAGGCCTGAGGTCAAGGTCCGGGCTGCCAAAGGTACTGGTGCTGGCCAGCATATGGAACTGGGTACTGGCTC
>CAMOKZ010000007.1 GCA_946618155.1 uncultured Lachnospiraceae bacterium
CCGGTTACAGACTGGTCAGCGCCGCTGTAGACTTTGCTGTCAGTATTGCCTGTAACGGTTACATAGACATCTCTTGCCCAGACGGCATAGAGGGTGTTCCCGTTTACGTCATTTGCCGCATACTCTTTACCTGCAGTAAACTGCGCTTCTGTGGCATTGGCATTCGTGCTCCAGCCGAGCAGCGTGTAACCCTCTCTTGTGGCATCCGCCATTGTGAAGGTACCGTTCATGGCAAGTCCGACAACATTCTCTCCAACAACGGTTCCGCCATTTCCATTGAACGTTACGGATGTCACATCCAGCGGACCATTCTCGCTGTAAACCGGAGTGATCGTGATTACATAATTTCCATCCGCATCTTTCTCACCCATGGAGACAGCATCTACGATAAACTCCTGTCCCAGAGAAAGGTTTGTGTCGTTCTTTTCAATGGTCCAGCCGGTAAGCGCCTTGCCGTCCGGAGTGTAGGGAACGGAGAGCGGTGCTTTCGCTATGGCTCCGTCCGCGTAGCTGGCGCCGGTAACCTTCTGCGGATTCCCGTCTTTATCCGTGTACACGATCGTGACGGTATAGGAGCCGACCATCTTCCAGTTGGCAGTCAGTTCGATTTCCGGAATAGTTCCGACATCGCCGCCCCAGTCGTACTCGCCGCTCACATCCGCATCTGTAGGACGTTTGCCGGTTGTATAACTGGTTCCATCGTTTTTGCGGGTCCATCCGGTGAACAGGGCAACCTGCGTTCCATCCGGCTGACCGTTCTCAGTCCAGTACGGGTTCTGCGGGTCTATCTTTCTGTCGAAGGTGATCCAGAATCTGTCGGTCTGTCCTTCAGGATGTCCTTCAGGAAGGGTACCACCGTTGACATCCAGATGTACAGAGTACTTCTTTGCGTCCCAGCCTGCGTAGATCTTCAGGTCGTTGGCCGGCATTGCTTCATTAGCAAAATCAAACGGTACAGTGCAGCCCGCATCCTTAAACCAGCCCTTGAAGGTATATCCGTCATGGGTAACAGCCGGATTGCCCGGATCTGCAATCTTCGCGGTGTACTTCACAGACTGCGTTGTAATATCCTGCTCGCTGTTCAGCGTGTCCACAAAGTGAACCATGGAGGTCTTCAGGTTGAAGTAGATGGCGAGATCGTATCTGGTGACACTTCCCCAGCCTCCTCCGCTGGCCAACATAATAACTGCATAACTTCCGTCTGCATCCGGCGTACTTACATTATGCTGCTGCTGCTGTTCCCAATTATTCCCATTATTATGAGATCTGGTTTTATAATGGTGAGCCTGATAGCCAGCATATTTGTCTGTAATGCTGAAGCTCCCTGCATCAGTTTTATAATCTTTTGCGAGCGTGTAGTTTCCGTCTGCCTGCTCTAGATAGAAGTAGACATCGCTTCCAGTTCCCTCTTTTTCCTGATAATAGTCGATCTCTGTGGCCTTGTTATCTGGAAGCTTGTAGGCCGTCAGGAAGGAAATTCCGCTGCCTTTTGTATAGTAGCCATAGCCATATTCGTTCAGTTCTGTAAAGCTTCCTTCCGGCCAGTTGTCAAGCGGCTGTTCATACTTGCCGGAATATGTTTCTACACGGTCTTCGTCAAATGTATAGTAACCTTCATAAGTTAAAGTTCCGTAATGGAATCTGATGGTGATGGTATTTCTCTTGTAGTAAACATTCAGCACCGTAGACCCGTCGCCACTGACGGTTTTATACTTTAAATCCGCATATTCAGCATCTGTTTTGTCTGCATCGTATGCAAAGCCTGTAAAGTCAGAAACCCCTGCTTTGGTGTTTCCATAACTCTTGTATTCATCCGCGATGACTGCGGTGTCGCCGGTGTTGGCATTCTCCACAATCTTCCCGGCAAAGTCGTAGTCTCCATCCAGGCTCTCTTTCCAGAACTGGACGGTGTATGTTGTACTGGAAACTTCCCACTTTGAGTACAGTGTGATATCACTGGTCAGGTTTCCGCCCCAACTATACGGAGTTTTCAGGGCTTCATCTGTGTACCAGCCGGCAAATGTATAACCGGTACGCAGGTCCGCAGACCCTTCCTGATAAATAGCCGGAGCTGCCGTTGCTTCATCTGTGAAGAATGTATCCGGTGCCAGGTACTGGGCCCCATGCGGGATGCTGTAAGTAATGGTATATGCTGGTGCAAATACAGGATACAGGGAGATATCCTGTGTAACGCCTGTGATGGTGCCGCTTGGGCCTTCATGTTCCGCAACAGTACTGTTCGGTGCGGATGCCCAGCCGACAAATTTCTGGTGCGGCTGATCCGGGGCTGCCTCAATGCCTGAGTAGATCACATTGCCGTCTGCATCCGGCTCGAGTTTTGCCAGGGCTGTAGTCCCGTCTGTATCGTAGAAGGTCGCATAGACTTTATCCGTAAAGGAAGCCTTTACCGTGTGGGTTTCGTCTGCGGTGATTGCTGCCTGGGTGAAGGCACTGATATCGAACGCCTTGCCGTCCAGCAGCCATCCGGTAAATGACGCGCCATCCTTTGTGGGATCCTGAGGTGCGGTTAATTTATCTCCTTCAATCAGGATCTGTGAATTCGTTGTCTTTCCTGTAGTGTCTTTAAAGTAATAGGGAGTATCGTCATCCAGGACAAAGTTGTAGGTTGCCCTGGCAATTTCTTCATTTTTACCGTCTTCTGTACCGATGATGGCATATACGGAGAAGCCTTCGGACTGGAACTGGGCGCCGGTTGCGGATGCGTCCGCGACTACGCTTGTCTCTCCGCTGTCCTCCACATGAACGACCTCATGCTCTGTTCCCTCCAGTGCATCTGCAAGGCTCAGGGATACATGAACCAGGGAGGGATCCGTCGGCTGAATTTCTGCATCATCCTTCACAAAGGAGATATCGACAGCAACTGCGTCGACGACCTTCTTGCCGTCTTCAATAACATCCTGGGCAGCAGTCATTGCCTCGTAGCGGGAAGCGCTGCGGACGACCAGAGTCGTACCTGCAGGGAATGCTCCCTCCTCCGCAGAGATATTCACCGTCACACCATTCGCTGCAGTCCGGGTGGCTGTAATAGCTGGGAAAGAATCTTCCGTTCCCGGAGCCGCTGTCTCTGTCTCCGTCTCCGCTTCCTCTGGCTGCTTTTCTGTTTCTGTCTCTATCTCCGCGGGCGCTTCTGTTTCTTTCAGCCTTGCCTCCACCGTAACCACGGTGCTGTCCGTCAGGATTCCTTCGATGATGTACTCATCAGGGTCGTCTGGGTTGCCGGATTTTCTTGCATCACTTGTCCGGTCAACTTTAACGGATGTAACCTCGTACCCTTCCGCTGCTTTTACGGTGAACAGGATCTTTCCGTCCTCCGCCTCAGCGGCCTTGCCAGTGCTAAGAAGGTCGGTGTTTTTTACAAAAACGATCGCCTGTCCCTCGGCGTACTCGAAAGTTACCTTATTTCTGCGTACTTCGCTCTCCGTCTGCGCAGCTGTCTCTTCCTGCTGTGCTATCTCTGGTTCAGGAGCTGCCGTTTCAGGTACTGTCACCTCAGATTCGGGTGCGGCCGTTTCTGGTACCTGCGTCTCGGGTGCGGCCGTTTCCGGTACCTGCGTCTCGGGTGCGGCCGTTTCTGGTACCTGCGTCCCGGGTGCGGCCGTTTCCGATGCCTGCGTCTCGGACGCCTGGGTCTCAGGTGCAGTCGTTTCCGGCGCAGTAGCAGTTTCCGTCTGGACTTCCGTCACAGCCGGTACTGTTTCCGGTTCCGCAGCAAAGCCTGCCACACAGGTCTGAGCGATCATACTCAGACTCAGCAGCAATGACAGAAATCTTCTGCTGTTGGAATGCTTTCCACTCATCTCATATCCTCCCTATGTTTTGCCTGATAATTTTGATAGGACCATCCAAGAAACTTGTAGCCAACCCGTTCCGGCGTTTTCGGCGCATAAACTGTTTCCTGATCTTTCACCACCTGCTTGGAAATCTCTTTTCCATCCGCATCATAGAAGATATACGTAGCGGTTGCCGGGTCCTGATCCTCCTTGCCAATACCAGTAATAACATAAATCGAGAACTCACTCGCCTCAAAGCTCGCTCCCTCTGCAGAAGCGTCCGTGACCTGGCTTGCGTTGCCGCTGTCATCGATGTGCAGTACCTGATGGCTGTCGCCGCTCACATTTCTTGACGTGGACATATTGACAGAAATCGTGCCGGCAGGCTCGATCTCCTTGCCGTCCTTGTCCTGGAAAGTGATGTCAACCGCAATGGCATCGACGACTTCCTTGTCCTCGCCGACCGCATCCTGCACGCTGTCATTATTAAGAATGCTGGCCCTGGGAACCGATGCCAGATGCATGGTCGTGCCTTCCGGGAATCTGCCTTCATCTGCATGAACAGCTACCTGGACGCCTGAAACAGATCCTTCAAAATCCTGTGCCGGCATGGTATCGGTTTTCTTAAAGTTAGCGATGTAAACTGTCTTCTCCGGCATGTCTGCTGAGAGGGCAGGAACAAGGGACGCATTGCTGCTGACAATGGAATCATCCGATGCGGTCCAGTCTACGAACTGATAACCCTCCTGGGCTGTCGCAGTGGAACCAAGCAGCGCCGCATCTGCAGAAAGGACATCAACCGTCTCGGAATCCCGATCTACCGTTCCGCCATTGCCTGCGACGTACTGAACGGTAACCAACCTTGTGGCAGGGGTCTCCGCTGCTTTTTCAAAATGCGCAGTATACGTATAGTTTCCGCCGTTCGCTGTGGACGGGATCTGCGGAGCAAAGAATGCGCTGGTGCTGACAACGGTTCCATCTGGCGCTGTCCAGTTCTTGAACACAAAGCCTTCTGCCGCCTTTGCTTCCGAGCCCGCAGCCTGAGCGCCTGAAGAAGCCTGAACGACTTCCGATGCGGAAGAGACACTCCCGCCTTCAGTCGCTGTATAATAGACTGTAACTGTCTCGGCCTTTCCAGCCGTCTGCGCTTCGTTCTGCGTCAGCTTTGTGTTGGATGTGCTCTGCTGGGTATCCGCAGAGCTCCCTGCTGGCTGACTTTCTGCCGGTGCTGCGCTCTCCTGCTGCGGAGCCGCCGGCGTTTCTGCTGCTGCCGGTTCCGGCGTGCTGACGCTCTCTGCCGGTGCTGCTGCGGCTGGCTCTTCCGCCGGAGCGGGTGCGGGTTGTGCTGGCTCAGCTGCCGGAGCAGGCGCGGGTTGTGCCGCCTCAGCTGCCGGAGCAGGCGCGGGTTGTGCCGCCTCAGCTGCCGGAGCAGGTGCTGGCTGTGCTTCTGATGAAGCTGATTCTGCCTGCGCCATCTCTGTCTGCACGCTTTCTTCCGCTGCAAGTACATTGCTCTGCGGAAGGATTCCTGCAAGGTTTGACAGCGTCAATGTTGCTGAAAGCAATACAGCAGCGAGACGCTTCCTCTGTGTTTTCATGTGTTTCCTCTCCTTTTTGTAATCCCATTCCCAGGTCAAATTCCAGTCTTATCCATCCCAAGTCCATCCCCCGGTATGATATTTACATAAATTTAGTATATAAAAACAGCAGTTATTAATCTACAAACATTACCTAAACGGTGTTTTTTTTACTTATTTGGATGCTGAATCCCATTCCCGTAGTGAAAAAAACGGATTATGTTGTAAATTTCATGTACAGCGTTGGTAAAGAGGAACATACTGAAAGCAGGACAGAAAAGTAAAAGAAAGCAGCCACTGCTCTATCTGGAGCAATGGCTGCTTTCTATGCGTATGATGTGTATTACCTGCTAGTCGTTTATGCGGTAATCCTGGTTCCGGTCTTTCCGGAGATGCCGTCTCTTGCTTTCTCAAGCAGCGTAATCAGCGCGGTTCTGCCTGGCTTTGAGGCTGCAAACTTCATGCAGGCCTGTACCTTCGGCAGCATGGAGCCCGGCGCAAACTCACCCTCTTCGCAGTAGTGCTGCGCTTCCTCGACGGTGAGACTGTCCAGATTCTTCTGATCCGGCTTCCCGAAATGGATCGCGGCCTTCTCGACCGCCGTGAGGATGATCAGCGTGTCGGCGTCGACTTCCTCGGCGAGCCGTTCCGCCGCAAAGTCCTTGTCGATGACGGCTGCCGCGCCCTTCAGGTGATGCCCGCCGGTCTTGAAGACCGGAATCCCGCCGCCGCCGCAGGCGACGACGATGTGGTCGGTCTCCACCAGGGAGCGGATGGTATCGATCTCGACGATGGATACCGGCTGCGGGCTTGCCACCACGCGGCGCCATCCCCGGCCGGCGTCCTCCATCACGTCGTACTGCCGCTCCTCGACCATGCGCATGGCCTCATCTTTGGTCATGAAGGACCCGATCGGTTTTGTGGGCTTTGCGAAGGCGGGATCCTCCGGATCCACCTCCACCTGGGTGAGCACGGTGGCTACCCCCTTCCCGATGCCGCGGTCCAGCATCTCCTCCCGCAGAGCGTTCTGCAGGTCATAGCCGATGTAGCCCTGGCTCATGGCCACGCAGACAGACAGCGGACACGGGATGTGGCTGACCGGGTCGGACCGGACCAGCTCTGTCATGGCGTCCTGAATCATGCCTACCTGCGGCCCGTTTCCGTGGACAATGACCAGCTCGTCGCCCTCCTCGATCAGATCAACGATCGCAGATGCCGTCTTCTTGACCGCCTTCATCTGCTCCGGCAGATTTTTTCCCAGGGCATTTCCCCCCAGCGCCAGAACGATTCGTTTTCCCACAGCCGTATCCTCCTTTTTCCGCCCGTTTTTCGTCAGGACGATTATTTCAGATGTCTCGGCGCGTTCCTCTCCGCCAGCATCTCCAGCGCCGCCGCCGGATCCGCCTGCTTCGCGAGGAAGATCATCGCCGCAATGATATAGGGTTTAAAGCTTGCCTGCTTGTAGAGCGGGTCGCGGTAGCGGTCGAATACGCTCGCCTCCACCTCGCCGTCCGTGCAGCTGACGCCGCTGATGTCGGCCGGCAGGCAGTGCAGATACAGGGCGCTCCCGTCCTTCGTCGTCTTCATCAGCTCTTCGGTGCAGCACCAGTCCTTGTGCTCCGCGTTCTGGGCAAGCAGTTCCTTCTCCAGCGCGGCGATTCCGTCAAAATCTCCCTTCCCGTACAGGTCGGTCCTTCTCTCCATGGCCGCGTAGGGCGCCCAGCTCTTGGGATAGACGATGTCGGCGTCCCTGAAGGCGTCCGCCATGGAATTGGTCTTGCGGAAGCTTCCGCCGGAAGCGGCCGCGTTTGCCTTCGCGACCTCCTCGACCTCAGGCATGACCTCATAGCCTTCGGGATGCGCCAGCACGACCTCCATGCCGAAGCGGGTCATCAGGCCGATCACGCCCTGGGGAACGGAAAGGGGCTTGCCGTAGCTGGGGGAATAGGCCCAGGTCATGGCGATCTTCTTTCCCTTCAGGTTCTCCGCGCCGCCGAAGGTGTGGATGATGTGCAGCATATCCGCCATGCACTGGGTGGGATGGTCGATATCGCACTGCAGGTTGACCAGGGTCGGCTTCTGCTCGAGCACGCCGGCCTCGTGTCCCTTCGTGACCGCGTCCACCACGTCATGCATGTATTTGTTGCCCTTGCCGATGTACATATCGTCGCGGATGCCGATGACGTCCGCCATGAAGGAGATCATGTTCGCGGTCTCGCGGACCGTCTCGCCGTGCGCGATCTGGCTCTTTCCCTCGTCGAGGTCCTGGACCTCCAGGCCCAGCAGGTTGCAGGCGGAGGCAAAGGAGAAACGGGTGCGCGTGGAATTGTCGCGGAACAGGGAGATCCCGAGGCCGGATTCAAAGACCTTCGTGGAAATATTGTTCTCGCGCATATAGCGGAGGGCGTCGGCCACGGTAAAGACCGCCTCGATCTCGTCGTCCGTCTTTTCCCAGGTAAGGAAAAAGTCGCCTTCGTACATTTCTTTAAAGTTCAGGCTTTTCAGTTTATCGATGTATCCCTGCAGTTTCTTATCCATTTTTCTCTTTCCTTTCCCGGATGTTATTTGATGTCGTTGTCGGTGCTGCCGGCGCGGAACTGGGTGACGTCGCCGGTCCGCTTCGCCGGATCGTACAGGTTCAGGGCCGCGACGTAGACCGCCGCGCACCGGACCAGATCGTCCTTGTAGGTCACTTCGTTGGGCGCGTGTGCCTGGCTCTCCGCGCCGGGGCCGAAGCCCACGCACGGGATGCCGTAGCGTCCCTGGATGGCAACGCCGTTCGTGGAGAAGGTCCACTTGTCGATGAGGGGACGGTCTCTCTTGTCGGCGCTGGACGGGCTCGACATGCGCTTATCGCCGTAGAGCGCCTTGTGCGCGTCCACGAGGGCCTGCACATGGGCTGCGTTCTCTTTGTTGATCCAGGTCGGGAAATAGCACTCGGTCTCATAGACCTCTCCCGTCCAGGACGGTCTGTCGTACATGTACATGGAGACCTTGACGTCGTCGCCGTACTTTCTGCAGGCGGGAAGCTGGCGGATCTCCTCAAGACAGGAATCCCAGGTCTCGCCCGCGGTCATGCGGCGGTCGATGGAGATGGCGCAGCTGTCGGCCACCGCGCAGCGGCTCGGGGACGTATAGAAGATCTGGGATACCGTGCAGGTGCCCCTGCCCAGGAACCGGGCGTCCTCGTAGTGCTCCGGATTGAAGGCGGGATCGAGCATCTTGACCAGGCCCTTGATCTCGTCCTCCTCGCCGCAGCCGTTCTCATTGAGGGAGCGCACGTTGGCGATGATGTCCGCCATCTTGTAGATCGCGTTGTCCCCGCGCTCCGGCGCGCTGCCGTGGCAGGAGACGCCGCGCACGTCCACGCGGATCTCCATGCGGCCGCGGTGTCCGCGGTAGATGCCGCCGTCCGTTGGCTCCGTGGAGATCACGAACTCGGGGACGATCTTGTCCCTGTTGTAGATGTACTGCCAGCACATGCCGTCGCAGTCTTCCTCCTGCACGCTGCCCACGATCATGATCTTATACCCCTTCGGGATAAGGCCAAGATCCTTCATGATCTTCGCGCCGTAGACCGCGCTGGCGAGTCCCCCTTCCTGGTCGGAGCCGCCGCGGCCGTAGATGATCTCGTCAGTCTCGTAGCCCTCGTAGGGATCGTGCTCCCAGTTGGCGATGTTGCCGATGCCCACGGTATCGATGTGGGAGTCGATCGCCATGATCTTCTCGCCGTCGCCGATCCAGCCGATCACGTTGCCCAGCCCGTCGATCTCGACCTTGTCGAACCCGAGCTTTTCCATCTCCTCTTTGATGCAGAGGGCTACGCCCTTCTCCTCGCAGCTCTCGCTGGGGATGGCGATCATCCTGCGCAGAAAGCTGACCATATCCGCGCGGTAATTTTCCGCAGCCGCTTTGATCTGTTCAAAATCCAGTGCCATTTTTCCTGCCTCCCTTGTGCTCCTTTTGCGCCAGTTTCGGTTTATGCCTGTGTTTCCACGGAGGGGTATTCCCCGTCCCATACGATCGACCGGAATTTCTCCGAATCGGTGTTGCCTTCTGTCGAGAAGAGCAGGACCTTGCTGAAGCGGTCAAGCCTGAGCGCTTCCCGCAGTTCCCTGTACTCTTCGCTGCCCATGATGCTGGCCAGCACGCCCATGCCCACGGCCCCGGACTCTCCGGAGATCACCTTCGGATCCCCCTTGAGCGGCACCGCCAGCATCCGCATCCCCTTCGCCGACACCCAGTCGGGGCAGGAGAGGAACGCGTCCGCGTGGTTGCGCAGGATGTCCCAGCTGATCGTATTGGGCTCGCCGCACGCAAGTCCGGCCATGATCGTGGAGAGATCCCCCTCCACGGTCCGGATCTCCCCGTCCCCGGCCAGCGCGCTGCGGTAGAGGCAGTCCGCTGCCGAAGCCTCCATCACGACGAAGGTCGGCGGATTCTCCGGATAAAGGTTGGTGAAGTAGCCGACGATGGCGCCCGCCAGCGAGCCGACGCCCGCCTGGATGAACACGTGGCTGGGCCGGTTGGCTTCGTTCTCGCGCAGCTGCTCGGAGGCCTCGCTGGCCATCGTCCCGTAGCCCTGCATGATCCAGGCGGGGATCTCCTCGTAGCCGTCCCAGGCCGTATCCTGCACGATCACGCCGTGCAGGGTCTGCTCGGCCTCCCGGGCAGCCATCCTGACGCAGTCGTCGTAGTTGACCTCCTCGATGGTGACCTGGGCGCCTTCCTTCGCGATATTCTCAAACCGCTGCCGGGAACTGCCCGCGGGCATGTGCACCACTGCCTTCTGCCCCAGCTTTCCCGCCGCCCAGGCGACGCCCCTGCCGTGGTTGCCGTCCGTGGCGGTAAAGAACACCGCCTGGCCGAACTCCTCGCGGAAGCGCTCGCTGGTCAGGTAATCGTAGGTCATCTCCTGAATATCTTTATTCATCTCCCTGGCGATGTATCGCGCCATCGCGAAGGATCCGCCCAGCACCTTGAAGGCGTTGAGCCCGAAACGGAAACTCTCGTCCTTGACGAAGACGTTCGCCAGGCCGAGCCTGTCCGCCATGCCGTCCAGCCTCGCCAGCGGCGTCACCGTATACTGCGGAAAGCTCTGGTGAAACGCTCTGGCCTGCCGCACGTTCTTCAGGGACATGATCTCCAGCTTCCGGTCATCGGTCCGGGACATCCGGTTGATGACCCACTTGATTTTTTCCATGACTGCCGGTCTCCTCACAAATTTTTTAATTGCTGACTTTTTTCCCCTTGCAGTAGAAGGTATCTTCCAGGGGAAGCTTCGTCCGGAAGACCCCGTCCAGGGCGTAATAGGCGCCCTGCACAGCGGGAGCCGTGGGGATGGTCGCGATCTCGCCGATGCCCTTGGCGCCGTAAGCTGTCTCCAGAAGCGTCTCCTTCTCCACGTAGATGGCGTGGATATCCGGGATCTGCGGCGCGCGCAGAAGGCCAAGGGTACCGTACTTTGCCTGCGGGACGCCTTCTTTTACGGGGAAGTCCTCCGTCAGGGCGTAGCCCATGCCCATCAGCACGCCGCCCTCGATCTGGCCCTGGATGGAGATGGGGTTGATGACCCTTCCGGAGTCATGGGCCGCGTAGACCTCCTTCACCCGTCCCTCGTCGTCCAGGATCACCACATGGGTGGCGAAGCCGTACACGATATGGCTTTTCGGATTGCGCACATTGGCGCCCAGCTTGTCGGTGGGCTCAAAGTATTCGTAGAAGAATTCCTGCCCGTTCAGGGCCTCCAGATCCCCGCCGGTCTCTTCCAGCGCGCTTCCCAGCGCGATCGCGGCCACGCGCACCGCCTCACCGGATACCAGGGTCTGCCTGGACCCGGATGTGGTGCCGGAATCAGGCGCCTCCTCCGTACTTCCGCTTCCCATCCGGATCTTCTCAAGGGGAAGGCCCGTGGCCTCGGCCACGTCCTGGCAGAAGACCGTCGCGCATCCCTGACCGATGTCCGAGGCGGCGCAGTTGATGACGCAGACCCCGTCCACGATCTTAAGCTTCGCCCTTCCCTTGTCCGGAAGGCCCACGCCGACGCCGGAATTCTTCATCGCGCAGGCGATCCCAGCGTGGCCGCGGTTTGCCTCGTAGACATCCTTAACCGCAAGCAGGGTCTCCTTCAGCGCCGTCGAACAGTCGGCGATCTGCCCGTTGGGAAGCACCTTCCCCGGCTCGATGGCGTTGCGGTAGCGGATCTCCCAGGGGGAGATGCCCACCTTCTCCGCCAGCAGGTTGATCATGGTCTCCAGGGCGAATTCGCTCTGGCAGACGCCAAATCCCCGGAAAGCGCCGGCGGGCGGGTTGTTGGTATAGTATCCGTACCCTCGTATATCCGTGTTCTGGTAGCAGTACGGGCCCGTGGAATGGGTGCAGGCCCGCTCCAGGACCGGTCCGCACAGGGAGGCGTAGGCCCCCGTATCAAAATAAATGTCGCAGTCCAGCGCCGTAAAGATCCCGTTCTCATCGCACCCCAGGGTAAAGGTGCCTTCCATCGCATGGCGCTTCGGATGGAAATTGATGGACTCCTGCCGGGTGAAGCGCGCCTTGACCGGCCGTTTGTAGATCCAGGCCGCCAGCGCGCTGATGTGCTGTACCGTCACGTCCTCCTTGCCGCCGAACCCGCCGCCGACAAGCTGGTTTTCCACCACGATCCGGTGCGGGTCCCAGCCGAACATGATCGCCACTTCCTTCCGGGTATCATAGACGCCCTGGTCCGTGCTCAGGATCTTCACGCCGTCCTTATAGGGGAAAGAGACCGCGCACTCCGGCTCCAGGAAGGCGTGCTCCGTGAAGGGCGTGCTGAAGGACTTCGTCACGGTGTAGGCGGAGGAGGCAAGGGCTGCCGCCGCGTCCCCTCTGGTCACGTGCCGGGTCTGGCAGAGATTTCCGCCGCTGTGCACCTTCGGCGCGTCCGGGGCCATGGCCTCGGCGATGCTGGTCACGGGCTTCAGCACCTCATACTCGATCCGGATCTTCTTTTTCGCCTTCTCGAGGATCTCTTCCGTCTCCGCAGTCACCAGGCAGATCGCGTCTCCCACGCACCGGGTCACGCTTCCCACAGGGATCATGACGTCCCAGTCCTGCTGGATATGCCCTACTTTGTTGTTCGGCACATCCTCCGCGGTCAGAACGCCCACAACGCCGGGCATGGCCAGCGCCTCCGAGGCGTCGATGGACAGCACCCGGGCCCTGGCGTACTTTGAACGCACGGCGGACAGATGCAGCATGCCCTCCATCTCGATATCGTCGGGATATTTGCCGTACCCGAGCACTTTCTTTCTCACATCGACGCGGAACGCCCGCCGTCCCACGCCGAAATCGTCGCCCTTTTCGGCCTCCGGGTCGATCTTCGTCTCGCCCCGCAGGATGGAGGCAGTCAGCAGGATGCCCTCGATGATCTTCCGGTAGCCGGTGCAGCGGCAGACATTGCCCCTGATCGCCGTCTTCACCTCTTCCTCGGTGGGAGACGGATTCTTATCCAGCAGCGCCTTCCCGGCCATGACCATGCCCGGAATGCAGAAGCCGCACTGGACCGACCCGCTGGTCCCGAAGGCATAGACGAAGGCCTCTTTTTCGAGATCGCTCAGGCCCTCCACCGTCAGGATGGTTCTCCCGACGGCCCTCTTTGTCGTCAGGACGCAGGATTTGACCGCCACCCCGTCGACAATGATGGTGCAGGTCCCGCAGGCGCCCTCGCTGCAGCCGTCCTTGACGGAATACAGATGCAGGTCGTCCCGCAGATACCGGAGGAGCGGCTTGTTTTTTTCCGTTGCACACAGTTTCCCGTTGACCGTAAACTGATAGATTTCCGGCATACCGGCCCCTCCTTTCTCACACGTCAGATATAATTCCGTTGGCGTCATGGATCACGCCGCGCGGGCATTTTGCCGCGCACATGCCGCATGCAATGCATTTTTCCTGGTCGATGACGGCGCGGTTCTCCTCCACGCGGATCGCCCCGGCGGGACATGCCCGCTCACAGATTCCGCAGCCGATGCAGCCGGCGCCGCAGGCAAGCCTGGTCTCCCGTCCGGGAAGCGTGCTGCTGCACAGCGGCTGGATGGTGTTTTCCGCGGGAACAAGGGCGATCAGACCGCGCGGACATACCCTGACGCACTTCCCGCAGCCGATGCATTTTTCCCGGTCCACCGCGGCGGACCCGTTTTCTCTGAAGCTGATCGCTTCCCGGGGGCATACCGCCAGGCAGCTTCCGCCGCCAAGGCAGCCCTCCCCGCAGCCGCCCTCCCCGGGCGGCAGGGTCATCCGCGCCGCGCAGTCAGCGCTTTCCCCTCCCGCCTGCGGCGGCCTGACCGCCCCGCCGCCTGCGCAGCGGATGACGGCCGTTCTTTTTCTCCGTTTCATGTTTTCGCTCCATTTCGCCTCCCGCCCTCACCGGCGGGAGCTGACATGCCGCTTCCCGGATCAGGATCTGGGCGGCAGCAGGTAGGCATAATCGCGGATCACGGCGCGGATAAGAGCCGCCGCATCCTTCGAGATCTTCTCTGTCTCCTCCACGCTCTGCTCGGTCACCTTCCCGTCAAGGCGCAGCTTCACGCTGCCGTCCCCGAGTACGAGGAAGCCCTCGTTCGTGCTGTCCGCGAAGTCCTCCTCCGACCAGAACAGCGTGAATTTATCCTTGTAGGGCCTGCCGCTGTAGGGGCAGAACACGGCGCAGTTGCCGCACTCATTGCACATCCCGTCGACGTGGATGATCTGGGCCTGGCATTTCCCGGGCACATGGATAGCCACGTTCGCACGGTTCGGACAGACGTCCGCGCATACCTCGCAGACCGACGGACAGCCAAGGCATCTCCAGTCGGGCATCGCCGAGGTATCCTCCAGCACCATGCCCTTCTTGAAGAGGTAGAGGTCCTCCGCCCCCTCGGCGTTTGCGGCAGCGTAACGGTCGAAGCTGACCCCGCCGATCGCCGCGGCAGCCTTTGCCGCGTCCGCGATGGCCTCCACCACGGTGGCCGGGCCTCTGCGGCCGTCGCCGACGGCGTACAGGCCGTCCACGCTGGTCTTCATCTGCGCGTCGACCACGGGGCGTCCCTTCGCGTCAAGGGCGCACCCCGCCGCTTCAAACAGCGCTGTATCGATCCGCTCGCCCACCGCCGCGATCACGGTGTCGGCATTCAGCTTGATCTTTTCTCCCGTGGGCACAGGTGAGCGCCGTCCGGAGGCGTCGGGAGCGCCAAGCTCCATCACGCTGCAGGTCAGCACGCCGTCCGCCCATTTATCCGGCGCGAGCAGCTCCATAAAGGTCACGCCGTCCTCCACGGCCATGGCCAGCTCTTCCTCATCCGCCGGCATGTAGCGCTTCGTGCGCCGGTAGACCAGGCTCACCTTCTTCACGCCCGGAAGCCGGATGGCAGCCCTGGCCACATCCATCGCGGTATTGCCGCCGCCCAGGACGATGACCTCCTCTCCCGGCCGCACGGCGGCGGGATCCTTCTTGATCTCCTCCAGGAACTCCAGCGCATCCAGGCATTCGCCCTCCGCCAGGGGATTGCGCCCGCTCTTCCAGGCGCCGACGGCGGCGATGATGTCCGTATATCCTTCTGCCTTCAGCTCATCGACGGAAGTGATCTCCCTTCCGCAGACGATCTTTGCGCCGAAGGCGGTGCAGATCTGCAGATCGCGTTCAATATCGGCGGCCTTGATCCTGAAGCCCGGGATAACATGGGCCGGCACGCCGCCGGGCGTCTCCTTCTTCTCAAAAACGGTCACGGGGATGCCCGCCCGGGAAAGGAAGGCCGCTGCCGAGAGACCTGCCGGGCCGGCGCCGATCACGGCCACCTTCCTGTCCGTGCGCGCCCCTTCGGCCTTCAGCGAAGGCAGTACCTTCTCGAACGCCCCGGAGGCCGCCGCGTATTTGGTCTCGCGGATGTGCAGTGTCTCCTCATAATAGTTCCGCATGCACTTGTCCCCGCAGTGATGGGGACAGATGGTGCCCGTCGTAAAGGGAAGCGGGTTCCGCTCGAGGATGATCCGCAGCGCCTTTTCCGGATCCCGCTCGACCATGGCCTGCAGATAGGCCGGAATATCCTGCTCGATGGGACATCCGTCCCGGCAGGGCGCCGTGAAGCAGTCAAACAGCGGAAGCTGCCTGCCCATATGGCGGTCCGGAAGCGGTTTGACGGGCTTGGTGTAGATCCCCGACGCCGCCGCGCCCTCGTCGAGCGCGCGCACCGCTTCGACATCCACGCCGGCAAAGGCGCCGAAGGGACATTCCTCCAGACTCTCGGCGATCTGCGCCATTCTCTGGTATCCGCCGGGCTTTAAGATATTGGTCGCCATCGTGATCGGCCAGATGCCCGCTGCAAACAGCTCCTTTGTATTGTAGGACGCCGCGCCGCCGGAATAGGAGATGCGCATCTTTCCTGCAAACTCCGCGCTGATCTTCGCCGCCAGATGAATGGTCAGGGGGAACAGGGCCCGTCCTGCCATGTACATCTCCTCGCTGGGCAGCTCGCCCCTGGTCACGTCCACCGGGAAGGTGTTGGTCAGCTTGACGCCGAATTCCAGACCCTTCTCTTTGGCCAGAGCGCCGAGGCGCCTCAGCATGGGAACCGCGTCCTCCCACTGCAGATCCTCGCGGAAATGGTGGTCGTCAAAGGCGACATAGTCAAAGCCCAGAGAGTCGAGCCTTGCCCTGGCGTAGTCGTACCCAAGCAGAGTGGGATTGCATTTGATATAGGTGTGGAGCCCCTTCTCCTCAAGGAGGTAGCTCGCGATCCGCTCGATCTCGTCGGGCGGACATCCGTGCAGGGTAGACTCCGTGATCGAGGCGGAGATCTTTGAGCTGATGCCGCGGATAAAGGCCTCGTCCACGTTCTCGAAGCGGCCGGCGTTTTCCAGCGCCCAGTCGATGCAGGCGCGGAAGACATCGGTGTCCTTCGCCTCGATCATGCCGTCGATGAAGGTGTTGATCTTTTCGGATTTGATTCCCTCCAGGTCGTACCCGACGGACATGTTGAACACAAAGGCGTCGGGATCGCCCAGGCCGTATTCCTTCGCCAGCAGCTTGCAGGCCACCCAGGCCTTGACATACTCTTCATAAGCCTGCTGCACGTAGAGCTCCGTCGACCACTCGCAGTTGTAGCACTCATCCTCCGCCGTGATGCAGGGCTTATTGACGCAGGCCGCAAGCTCCGGCCCGTCCATGATCTGCACGGTCTTCAGTTCGAAGAACCGGGCGCCTGCCGCGTAGGCGGCGATGATGTTCTGGGCGAGCTGAGTGTTCGGGCCAGCCGCCGGGCCGAAGGGCGCCTCGATCTTTTCGTTGAAGATCGGCAGCGCGCGGCCGCTCTTATACGCCGGCATCTTCTGAATGCCGAAAATGCTTCCGTATTTCCTGTGTTCCTCCAGGATCTGGTTCATCAGATGTCCGAATGACATCGGGCGCATCACATCGCTCATACTGACCTCCTCTCAGCGTTTGGAGACGGACTTATTTTCCGCTCTTCCTCAGTACTGTCTGTGATTCAGGCTTCCCCAGAGCTTTTTGCTCTGCTCCAGGGTCCAGGCGTTGATCTTATCCTCGTCCAGGTCGACGAACTCCCGGTCCTTATACAGGAGCCGCCCGTTGATGATCGTGGTCCGGCAGTTCCTTCCGTTCATGCCGAAGAGCATATGTCCGTCGATATTCTCATCGGAGAAGGGCGTGAAGGGCTTATAGTCCATCACGATGACGTCGGCCGCGGCCCCCTCCTTCAGGATGCCCAGCGGAACGCCGAAGTACTTCTCGGCGATCAGGCGGTTGTTCACGAACTGCATGGTCACGTCCTCGCTCCAGGCGACGTTGGGCATCGCTGCGTTGTGCCGCTGGATGATCAGGAAGACCTTCATGCTCTCGAGCATGTCGTGGGTGTAGGCGTCGGTGCCCATGCCCACCGTGATCCCCTTCTTCATCATCTGCAGCACCGGCGCACAGCCGACCGCATTGCCCATGTTGGACTCCGGATTGTTGACCACCATGGTGCCGGTCTCTTTGATGATGTCCATCTCGGCGGGACTGACGTGGATGCAGTGGCCGAGCAGCGTCTTTTCGCCCAGAAGGCCGTTGTAGAGGAGACGGTTCACCGGGCGGCAGCCGTAATTGCGCAGGCTGTCGTAGACGTCGTTCATGCCCTCCGCCACATGGATGTGGAAGCCGGTCATCCCGTCGTTGGCCTCGACCATTTTTTCAAAGGTCCTGTCCGAGATGGTGAAGAGGGCGTGGCCGCCGAACATGGCCTTGATCATGGGATCGTCCGCTTCCTTCGCCCATGCGGCGAATTCCGCGTTCTCCCGGATGCCCTGCTCTGTCTTTTCCTCGCCGTCCCGCTCCGATACCTCGTAGCACAGGCAGGCGCGCATTCCCGTCTCCTTCGCCACATCCCGGATGGCGAACAGCGAGCCCGGGATCTCGCAGAAGCTGGCGTGATGGTCAAAGATCGTGGTCACACCGTTGCGGATACAGTCCAGAATGGTCGCATAGGCGGATGCCCGTGTCCCGTCAAGATCAAGGCGCCGGTCGATCGCCCACCAGGTGCCGTCGAGCACCTCAAAGAAATTGGTAGGGTTGTTGCCGACGATGGAAAGTCCCCTGGCGAGGCCGGAATAGATATGGGTGTGGGCGTTGATCAGGCCGGGCATGATCACGCCGCCCTTCGCGTCCACAAAGGATGCCTCCGGATATTCCTCCTTCAGTTCTTCGAAGGGCCCGACCGCGAGGATTTTCGTCCCTTCGGTGACAACAGCGCCATCCCGCAGATAAGGTCTGTCGGCATCTCTTGTGATAACCTGTCCGTTTCCGATAAGCAGCATACAGGCACCTCCTTTTCTGTACGCAAATACAGCTGATCATATGCAGGCCGGGCCGCCGGGATACTGCTCTGTTTCCCGCGGCCCGGTCCGTTTTTCTTATTTCTTTGCCTCAAGTCTCTTCAGCATGGTTTTTTTCACCGCGCGGAAAATATTCTCATATCCCGTGCAGCGGCACAGGTGGCCGGACATGCGGATGCGGATCTCCTCATCGGACAGCTCTCTTTCCTCATTCAGGATCTCCACCGCGCTCATGATGGCGCCGGGCGTGCAGAACCCGCACTGGACAGCGGCCTCGTCGATGAAGGCCTGCTGGATGTCGGAGATCTCCCCGTTCGGTCCCTCAAGGCCTTCCAGGGTAAGGATGTCTTTTCCGTCCGCCCAGACCGCAAGGTAGATGCAGGAATTGAAGCACTCCCCGTTGATCAGCACATTGCAGGCCCCGCACTCGCCCACCTCACAGCCCTTTTTCACGCTGGTCAGGCGGAAGTCATTGCGCAGAAGGTCGGTCAGGGATGCGCGCACGTCTACCATGGCTTCCCGCTTTTTCCCGTTGATGGTGCAGCAGATCTGCTTATACTGCCTGCTCACTGATCACACCTCCTCCCAGAAGAATCGATTTCTCGAAGGCTCTCTTCGCCGTCTCCACCGCGATATGCTCGCGGAAGGCTTTGGCGGCTCTCCAGCTGTCTCTGGGCCGGATATCCTCCAGCACAGCGCGGGAGAAGATCTCCGCCGTCTCGGCGCTCACCGGCCTGCCCTTCGCCGCCTTTTCCGCGGAGGGCGCCCGCATGGGCACCGGCCCTGCCACGCCGAAGGCGATTCTGGCGTCCCGGATCTCTTTTTTGTCCGGCGAGAGCGCCACATTGACCGAACAGCCCAGCGTGGCAATGTCCATCGCCTCGCGCATGGCGTACTTGATATAGTTGCCGAAGTAGCCCTCATAGGATTCCTTCGGGATGATGATCGCCGTCTGCACCTCGGCGGGGCGAAGGTCCACCACGCCGGCATTGATGTAGAACTCCCGGATGGGCACCCGGCGGGTCCCCTCCGGTCCCTCGATCTCCACCACCGCGTCCCAGGCCATCAGCGTGGACGCCGAATCGGCGCTGGTCACGCCGTTGCAGGTATTGCCCCCGATGGTGCCGATATTGCGGATCTGCGGACCGCCCACCAGGCTGACCGCCTCCCCCAGCACGGGGATCTTTTCCTGAATGATGGGGGACGCCGCGATATGGGAAAAGCTGGTCAGCGACCCGATGCGGACCGCCCCGGTCTCATCAAGACATACGCCCCTAAGATCGTCGATCCCGTATATGCTCACGAGCTCCACGCCTGCTCTTCTTCCCTCGCGGATCTGCACCAGGACATCGCTTCCGCCGGCAATGATCTGCGCCTGCGGATGCTCCTGCAGAAGGCGGATGGCGTCCTGTGTGCTCTCTGCCTCGTACAGCGCTTTGATATCATACATAGCGGCACCTACCTTTCGTCATGGATCAGGCCGGCCTCAGTAAAGGCGCGGAACAGATTGTGCGGATTCGCGGGCGCCTCATTGATGCCGACACCGGTGGCGTGCAGGATGGCGTTGCGGATCGCCGGCGCCACGGAACAGGCCGGCGGCTCGCCCAGGGCCTTCGTGCCGAAGGCGCTGGTCGGCTCGGGATTCTGCACGAATTCAGCCTGAAGCCTCGGGTGATCAAGGAACGTGGAGAGCTTGTAGTCGAGCAGGTTGTTGTTCAGCATGCGCCCGGTCTTCGGATCGAACATCATCTTCTCGGACATGCCGAAGCCGATGCCCATGCTCATGCCGCCGTGCACCTGTGCCTCCGCCAGGGAGGGGTTGATCAGCTTTCCGGCGTCATGGCAGTTGACCACGTTCAGCAGTTTTGCCCTGCACATCGGGATATCCACCTCCACCTCCGCGATGGTGCAGCCGAAGGAGTAGGCGTTTGATTTGATCTGATACGTGCTCTCCGCCGTGATATGGCGGCTGTCCGACAGGCTGTAGAGCGCCTCCTCAGCCAGGTCCGCCAGGCTCATCAGCACCCTGCCGTCCGTCGTCCGGACAATGTTTCCGTCCACGATATCCAGGTTAAAGACCGGCATGCGCGTCAGCTCGTGGGCGTAGTCCAGGATGCGCTCCTTCAGGAGAAGGCCGGTCTGGCGGATGGAAAAGCCCGCCACATAGGTCTGCCTGGAGGCGTAGGCGCCGGTGCCGAAGGGCGTCACGTCCGTATCCTGGCAGGAAACGACATGCACCTTTTCCAGCGGCACGCCGACCACGTCGGCCGCCATCTGGGCAAAGGCCGTATCCGCGCCCTGACCGATCTCGGTCTCCGCTACCTGCAGCTGGAAGGAACCGTCCTGGTTGAGGACCATCCGGCAGGAGGAGGACTCCAGGGAGATCGGCCAAACCGCCGTGTTGTACCAGAACACGGCAATGCCGATGCCCTTGCGGACATCTCCGGTCTGGTTCTGGTATTCCTTGAACTTCCGCTCATAATCGATGGCCGCCATCGCCTTGTCCAGACACTGGTTAAAGGAATCGGCGTACATCTCGTTTTTGGAGAACCCGTCGACATAGCCCACCGGCATCAGGTTTTTCCGGCGGAATTCCAGCGGATCCATGCCCAGCGCGGTCACGATATCCTCGGTGTGGCTCTCCACAGCCCACATGGCCTGGGGGATGCCGTACCCTCTCATGGCGCCCGCCACGGGCTTGTTGGTATATACCGTATAGGCGTCCACCTCCACGTTCGGGCAGGGATAAAGCTGCGGGAACGCGCCGGCGCCCTTGGCGCAGATGCTGTGGCCATGGGACGAGTAGGCGCCCTGGTCAGAGAAGGCCTCCAGCTTTCTGGCGACGAAGGTCCCGTCCGGGCGCAGCCAGGACACGATGTGATTGCGGATGGAATGGCGCGTCCTGCTGCAGGCAAAGGTCTCCTCCCTGGTCATGTCCAGCTTGACCAGATGGCCGCCGGTCTGCATGCTCAGCCACGCGCAGAGCGGCTCATACAGCACGTCCTGCTTATTGCCGAAGCCGCCGCCGATATAGGGCTTGACCACCCTCACCCGGCCCCATTCGATGCCGAGGGCCTGGGCCACGACGCGGCGGACGATGTGCGGGATCTGCGTGGAGCTGACCACATTGATCCGGTTTCCTTCCATCTCGGCGTAGCAGATGAAATTCTCGATATGGCAGTGCTGCACGGGCGGCGTCTCATACCAGCCCTCGACCTTGATCAGGCCGGGCTCCTGAATCGCCTTCTCATAATCCCCGTTCCGGATCTGCGTATGTTTGAGAATATTGTTCGGATAATTCTCGTGAAGCAGGGGCGCACCGTCCTCCATGGCCTTCTGCACATCGAGAACAAAGGGATACTCCTCGTACTCCACCTTGATCAGGCGCAGCGCCTGCGCCGCCGCCACTTCATCCTCCGCCACCACGGCTGCGATATCATCCCCGTAGAAGCGGACGCGGTCCGTCAGGATCAGGCGGTCAGCCACGTCCTGATGGGACGGATCCGTCGACCAGGGATGGCCGGCCGTCGCGAAATAGTGCTTCTCCGTAAGGTCGAAGCAAGTCAGAATCTTGACTACACCAGGTACTTTTTCCGCCTCGGCAGTATCGATCCGAAGCACTTTGCCGTTGGCAATGGTTGAATGCAGGACCCTGGCAATATAGGCCCTTCTGTCACACAGGTCATCCGTATACCTGGTGCGTCCGGTCACCTTGTCCAGTGCATCCACCCGCTTTACGCTCTGCCCCGCATACACAGGCTGTCCCTCCTTCCGTTATCTGTTCTTTTTCTCCAGGATAAGTCCGCCCCGGGCGAACTTCATCACGATTCCTCTTTCATCAAGGCCAAGGTAGACGGCCCGTTCCAGCCGCTCCCTGACACTGAGCCTCCTGGCGCAGGGTTCGACCGCATCGTCCAGGACGAGGGCGTCGAACTCACAGCCTTCCTCAAAGCTTCCCGTTTTCCCGAAAAAGCTTCCGCCTCCCTTTGTCGCCAGGTAAAAGCTCTCCGCAAAGGTCAGCGGTCTCTCCCCGCTGCCCGAAAGCCGCCAGCGCAGCTTGGAGACCTGGATGGCGTCCGTCACCGCCCTGAACATGGAGGGCGAGGATCCGGCGCCGATATCCGTGCCGAGCCCGACACGCAGTCCCTGATCCAGATAGCGGCGCACCGGCGCGATGCCGGAAGACAGGTTCATGTTGGAGGAGGGGCAGTGGGCGATCCAGACGCCGCACTCCTTTATCCTCTCCGCCTCTTTTTCCCCGGTATGCACACAGTGGGCCATGACCGTCCGTCCCTGTCTGCCGAAGAGACCGAACCGGTCATATACGTCGCCGTAGAAGGCGGACCAGGGCGCAAGCTCTGCGACCAGGTCGATCTCCCCGGGGTTTTCGGAAAGGTGCGACTGCACGGGCAGGTCGAACTCTTCCCGGATCTTCCCCAGCTCCTCCATCAGCGCGTCGCTGCAGGAGGGAACGAAGCGGGGCGTGATGACCGGCATCGTCCTCTCATAGCCCCGGTCAAGACTCTCCCGGATAAATTCTCTTTCCGCAGCCGCAGCCGATGCGGCGCTCTCCTCCGTCAATTCCGGCGGGCTCTCCCGGTCCATGCTGACCTTTCCGACATAGCTGACCAGCCCGCTCTTTTCCATGCAGTCCATCAGGATGAGGGAGCTCTTCGTGTGGATGGTCGCAAAAATGACCGCTCGGGTCGCGGCGCCGCGCTTCATCCTGTCCGCAAAGACCCCGTACGCCCTCGCCGCGTAGGCCTCGTCGGCGTACCGCATCTCCTCCGGAAAGGCGGTCCGCTCAAGCCAAAGCAGAAGCTCATCATCCATCCCGGTGCCGCAGAACGCGTACTGCGGCGCGTGAAGATGAAGATCGGTCATGCCCGGCAGGATCAGCCTGTCCCCGCAGTCAACGACCTGCAGTCCCGCGTACCGCTCCGGTACCTCGTCAAACACGCCCCGGCAGATCCCGTCCTCGCATACGACGAAGGCATTTTCCCGGATGACGAGCTGCCCCGGGACCGGCGTGTGGCAGATATTTCCCTTTAAAATAAAACTCTTATCCAAACCTGTTTCACCCCTTACGCCGCGCGGCTTCCTTCGCCGGCGGGCCGCTTGGTCAGAAAGCGCAGAATACCCCCTTGGTTATGAAATAATTATATCGCAAATGCCGAATAGTTTCAATTTATTTTACTTTCAGTTGGGGTTTTTGCCTATTCTTTATCTGACAATTCCAATGTTTTTTATCCATTTTCCTTTACATTGCCGGCCGGAAAGATTAAAATCAGGAAAACAAGATTTGAATGGAGGGGGTCATGGATAAACAACAGCTGAAACATCTCATTGAAGTAGCTGCAGGACGCCGAAGCGCGGATCTGTGTATCACAAACTGCCATGTCGTCGATGTGTTTAACCGGGAAGTGTTTGACAGCGACGTCTACATTGCCGAAGGGACCATCGCCTCCTTCGGACCGCCGAACGCGCCTGCGCCGAAAAAGACCGTGGACGCCGGCGGACGCTACCTTGTGCCGGGCTTTATCGACGCCCACCTGCATATTGAATCCTCCCACGTTTCGCCTGCGGAATATGCCCGTCTGGTCGTTCCCTGCGGGACCACCACCGCCATCGCCGATCCCCATGAGATCGTCAATGTCTGCGGTCTGGACGGCTTTGATTACATGCTCGGCGCGACAGAGGGCCTTCCCCTGTCGGTCTTTCTTCAGGTGCCCTCCTGCGTGCCATGCACGCCCTACGAAAACGCGGGCGCTGTGATCAGGGCGGCAGACATCGAAAAGCGCATCGGCCACCCCCGCGTGCTCGGTCTCGGCGAGCTGATGGATTTTGTCGGCGTCTGCAGAGGGAATGACGAGGTGCTCGACAAGATCATGGCCGCCAGAAAATGCGGAAAGATCATCGACGGCCATTACCAGGGCTTCCCGGAAGCGCTGGACGCCTACTGCGTGGCCGGCGTCGCCAACGACCACGAATGCACCAACGGAAAAGACCTTCGCCGGCGGATCAAGCGCGGCATGTATGTCATGCTCCGCCAGGGTACTGCGTGCCACGATCTTCTTAATCTTCTGGAAGGCGTCGACGAGCGGAACGCCGACCGCTGCCTGATGTGCACGGATGACTGCGCCGCAGAGACCATTCTCAGGATCGGCCACATCGACAACAACGTCCGCATGGCCATCGGTGCGGGGCTTGATCCCATCCTGGCCATCAGCATGGCGACCAAAAACACCGCGGACTGCTATGGTCTGCATGACCGCGGCGCCATCGTCCCGGGACGGCGGGCGGACTTCCTTCTTCTCTCCTCCCTCGACAAGGACTTTACGGTCGACCGGGTCTACTGCGCCGGCGTCCTCACGGCCGAGAACAAACGGTATATCCCCGAGCCGGTCCATTACCCCACAGACTCGGTCAGCAGCCGGGTGAAGGTGAAGAACTTTGACGTCTCCAGGCTCGAGCTCAAACTGAAAAAGAACAGGGTCCGGGTCATAAAGACTCTCCCCGGCTCCGTCGTCACGGAGATCATGGAGGCGGACGTCGATCTCGATGAGAACGGCGTATGGCACAGGAATGACGACGATATCGTCAAGATCGCCGTGGTGGAGCGCCATCACGGCACCGGAAACGTGGGGCTCGGCCTGATCAGCGGCTTTTCACTGCGGGGCGGCGCCGTCGCCACCTCCATCGCCCACGACTCCCACAACATCATCACCGTCGGAGACAATGACCGGGATATGGCCATTGCCGTCGAGGAAATGGTCCGCATGGGCGGCGGCATGATCGTCGTCAAGGACGGAAAGGTCGTCAACGCCGTGCCCCATGAGATCGCCGGGCTGATGACCGATCTTCCGGGCGAGGTCGTCGCAGAGCGCCTGCAGTCGATCATCGACGACGCCAGGCGGGAACTGGGCATCACGGGCGGCATGGATCCCTTCATGACCCTCTGCTTCATGTCCCTCGTGGTCATTCCCGCCCTGAAGATCACGGATATGGGCCTCTTCGATCTGGCCAAATACGGATTTGTGCCGGTGGAGGCGGAAGACTGAA
>CAMOKZ010000008.1 GCA_946618155.1 uncultured Lachnospiraceae bacterium
CGGCAGCGGATCGAGTACGACCTTCGGCACCGGAACCGCGGGCTCCGGCTCTTCTTCACAGCGGACTGCTTCTGCGCCCTCCGGACAGAACAGCCAGAGCGCTTCCGGCCAGAGCAATCAGAACGGCCAGAGCGCTTCCGGCCAGAACGGCGCGAATAACAGCCAGAACAGCCAGGGCGCTCAGAACAATCAGAACAGCCAGAACAGCGGCCAGAATACTGCCGGCCAGAACACCCAGAACACCTCCGCACCTTCCTTTGCGGACAGGGCGGAGTACGGCTACGCCGGCACCTATGTGTCCGCTTCGGCACAGAACCTTGACATCCATGCCGGATCGTTCTCCGGCGAGCCCTATACGGCTGCCAACAACAGCCTCGTCTACGTGGATTACGCGGTCGAGGACGGCGGGACCTGGTACGGCCACACCGTGTTCTGCGGCCTGGAGGGCTGGGTGCGGATGGAGGATGTGCTGCAGGTCTCCCGCAGCGATTATTCGATCGGCGCAGGGGACCAGTGCTTCATCAACAACACCTACAATGAAGGCATCGCCCTCCGGTCAGGCCCGGATGTTTCCTACGACCTGCTGACGAGGGTCCCCTACGGGACCGAGGTCGCGGTCGAGGCCTTCTCCGGCGGCTGGGGAAAGATCTCCTGGTCCGGCCAGACCGGCTGGATCAAGATGCAGTACCTCGGACAGTTCTATCCGGAACTGACCTATCAGGTCTGCACCGGCGGGAGCCCGCTCGGCGTCTACGCGTCGCCCTCCGCCTCGGGATCGGCCCTTGCTTCCGTGGATGACGGCACTCTGCTCGGCGCGGGATCGCGCCAGGGCGGCTGGATGGCCGTGAGCGCCGCCGGGGCGTCCGGATGGGTGCAGGTAGCCTACCTGAAGGCGGTCACCGATACGCAGGTCACCCCCGCGCAGCAGGAGGCCCAGCAGCCGCCGATCGTGATCGTGACGCAGGACAGCGCCTCGATCCCCGCGCCGCAGACGGGAGATACCTCCTTCTATCTGGACGGGACGCCGGTCGGCACCGACGGCTACATCATCCCGGACAGCAGCTCGAGATACCTGACGCAGGAGGATCTTGACCGCATGACGCTCAAGGGCCTGTGCTACGCGAAGAATGAGATCTACGCGCGTTACGGGAGAGGCTTCAAGGCCCAGGAACTGCAGCAGTATTTCGGTTCGCGCAGCTGGTACCGGGCGATCCACACGCCGTCCGACGATACGGACAGAATGATCGTCTCGCAGATGAACGCCTACGAGAGCTACAACAAGGATCTGCTGTGGGCAGAGGAGCAAAGACGGGGTACCTACTCCGTGAAATAAAATAACCGGATCATACAGGGCGGGCCCCATGGCCCGCCCGCGTAAAGAAAGGAGCAGCTTGCCAATGGAGATGAGATCGGATATCGAGATCGCGCAGCAGACAACCCTTCTTCCCATTACCGAGATCGCGAAAGCGGCCGGAATCGATGAGAAATACCTGGAACAGTACGGAAGAAATAAAGCCAAGATCGACCTGTCCTTTCTGCGGGAGACGCAGCGGGAGAACGGAAAGCTGATCCTTGTTACGGCGATCAACCCGACGCCGGCCGGGGAAGGAAAGACGACCACTTCGGTCGGTCTGGCTGACGGTCTTTCCGCGATCGGGAAAAAGGCGGCGGTGGCCCTGCGCGAGCCCTCCCTGGGACCGGTCTTCGGCGTCAAGGGCGGCGCCGCGGGCGGCGGATACGCCCAGGTCGTTCCGATGGAGGACATCAACCTGCACTTTACCGGAGATTTCCATGCGATCGGCGCGGCGAACAACCTGCTGGCCGCGATGATCGACAACCATATCTATCAGGGCAACGCCCTGGGGATCGATCCCAGAAAGATCACCTGGAAGCGCTGCGTGGATATGAACGACCGCCAGCTGCGCTTTGTCACGGACGGTCTCGGCGGCCGCACGAACGGCGTACCCAGGGAAGACGGCTATGATATCACGGTGGCGTCCGAGGTAATGGCCGTCCTTTGCCTTGCCAGCGACATGGCCGACCTGAAAGAGCGGCTTTCCCGCCTGATCGTGGGCTATACCTACGGAAAGGTCTCCGAGCAGAAGCCCGTGACCGCGGGCGACCTGCACGCCCAGGGCGCGATGGCGGCCCTCCTGAAGGACGCCCTCAAACCCAATCTTGTGCAGACCCTGGAGCACACCCCCGCGATCGTGCACGGCGGCCCGTTCGCGAACATCGCCCACGGCTGCAATTCCGTCACCGCGACGAAGATGGCGCTGAAGATCGCAGACTACTGCGTGACAGAGGCCGGTTTCGGCGCGGATCTCGGCGCGGAGAAATTCCTGGACATCAAGTGCCGGATGTCGGGGCTTCGTCCCAACGCTGTCGTCATCGTGGCGACGGTGCGCGCCCTCAAGCATAACGGCGGCGTGGAGAAGGCAAAGCTCGGGGAGGAGAACCTTGAAGCGCTGCGCGCCGGACTCCCGAACCTGCTCCGCCATGTCGGCAATATCACGAACGTGTACGGCCTGCCCTGCGTGGTCGCGCTCAATGAGTTCCCCACCGATACGGAGGCGGAGCTCGCCCTGGTCAGGGAAGAGTGCGCGAAGCTCGGCGTGAACGTCGTTCTTTCCCAGGTGTGGGCAAAGGGCGGCGAGGGCGGCAAAGCGCTGGCCGAAGAGGTCGTGCGCCTGTGCGAACAGCCCTCTCATTTCTCCTTCGCCTATGAGCTGGAGGGCAGCATCGAGGATAAGATCAACACGATCGTGCGCCGGATCTACGGCGGAAAGGGCGCTGTGCTGACCGCAGCCGCGGCCAAGCAGGCCAGACAGCTCGAGGAGATGGGGTACGGACAGTGCCCGGTCTGCATGGCCAAGACGCAGTACTCCCTGACAGACGATCCCACAAAGCTGGGCGCGCCCGAGGATTTCGAGGTGACCGTGCGCAATCTGAAGATCAGCGCGGGCGCCGGATTCATCGTCGCCCTGACCGGAGAGATCATGACGATGCCGGGTCTGCCGAAGGTCCCGGCGGCCGAGCGGATCGACGTCGACGACGAGGGGAGAATCACCGGACTGTTCTGAATATTTGTGAATACCATCTGAAAATTTGTGAATACCAAATGACATCATTGTCGATTCATGCTATACTGCATTTTGTAGGAACAGACGCGTGGGACGCGTCATACAGCAATACTTGCGGCAGGCTGCCGGCCCCGTCTGAGGTGAAGGAGCTGCCGGGTGTAAAGGAGGGTTTGCACGATGAAGAAGAAACTGATTGGTCTGCTTCTCGGCGCCGCAATGACGGCGGTGGCTGTCACCGGCTGCGGCAACGGCGATAAGACGCCGGAAACGCAGGCGACTGAAGCCAAGACGGAAGCTTCCACCCAGGCAGCGACCGAGGCTGAGACAGAAGCCGCTGCACCGGAGACCGAGGCTGCCGCGATCGAAGCGCTGACTGAGGCGCAGGAAGCGATCGAAGAGGCTGCCACCGAGGCCGCCGAGGCTGTTGCGGAAGCTGAGACTGAGGCCGCCGAGGCCGTCGCGGAAGCCGGGACTGAGGCCGCTGAGGCTGCTGCGGAAGCTGAGACTGAGGCTGCAGAGGCTGCCGAGGCTGTCGCTGAGGCCGTGACCGAGGCGCAGGAGGTCGTCGAAGAAGCCGCTTCTGAGGCAGAAGCTGTCGTCGAGCCGCTGAGCGAGCTTGAAGAGGCGATCGGCGAAGCCGTCACCGAGGCAGAGGAAGCTGCCAGCGAAGTTGCGGAAGAGGCTGCCGAGGCCGTGAGCGAAGCGCAGGAAGCCGTCGAAGAGGCTGCCAGCGAGGTCGTGGAAGAAGCCGCCGAGACGATGACCGAGGCCCAGGAAGTGGTCGAAGAGGCTGCCAGCGAGGTCGCGGGCGAGGTCGCCGAGGCCGTGACCGAGGCGCAGGAGCTTGTCGCTGAGGAAGAGACCGAAGCAGTTCTTGAAGAAGTTGCTGCCGCTGAGGCTGTCACCGAGGCCGCAGAGGCTGTCGAAGAGGCTGAGACTGAGGCTGCGGAAGCTGTTGCTGAGGAAGAGACTGAGGCCGCCGAGGCAGCCAGCGAAGTCGTCACCGAGGCTGCGGAAGCTGTTGCCGAGGAAGAGACCGAGGCCGCTGAGGCTGTTGAAGAGGTCGTCACTGAGGCCGCTGAGGTTGTCGTTGAGGAAGAGACTGAGGCCGCAGAGGCTGTCGCCGAGGCAGCGACCGAGGCCGTCGAAGAAACGACGGAAGCTGCCGGCGTTCTGGCTCCTGTTCCGGTCACCGATGCGGAAGCAGAGGAAGATATTGAATATACCGTGCAGATCTCCGAGGAGACCGGCGCGAGAGGAACCTTCGCGGATATGGGCGTTGGCGCCGATGATATCGCTGTGATCTACACCAACGATATCCATGGCGGCATCAGCAATCTTGCGGATTATTCCGGATCTTCCGCCAGCCTTGGCTTTGCCGGCCTTGCGGCGGTGAAGGCGGAAGCAGAAGAAGCGGCTGCGGCTGTTACGACGGTCGATATCGGCGACGCGATTTTCGGTTCTGTCGTTGCCTCCGAGTCCACGGGACGCGATGTCATCGATCTGATGAAGCTGACCGGCTATGACATCCTTACCCCGGGCAACCACGAGTTCGATTTCTCCATGGATACCTTCCTGGAGTACAAGGATGAAGCCATCGCGGACGGCGTGGAATACATCTCCGCGAACTTTGTTGATAACAGGACCGGCGAGCCCGTCCTGGATCCGTATGTGATCGTTCCCTATACCGTGGGCGGCAAAGAGATCAAGGTCGGTTATGTCGGCATGACCTCCCCGGAGACGCTCGCAAAGTCTACCCCCACCTACTTCCAGGATGAGGAAGGCAATTATATCTACGGTTTCTCCGCGGAGACGAATCAGCAGCTCTATGATACCATCCAGGCAGCGGTCGACGCCGCCTATGAGGATGGCGCGGACATGATCATCGCCCTGTCCCACATGGGTGACACCGGCGTAGAGGCCGGATGGTCCGCCGTTGATGTCGCGCTCAACACCACCGGCATCGATGTTATCCTTGACGGCCACGCGCACAGCGTGCTGCCTTCCGATATCATCTCCAATGCCAATGGTGAAGACGTGCTGATCACCTCCACCGGTACCAAGCTCGAGAACATCGGCGTCCTGACACTCTCCGTTGATGATGCCAATGTGATCACCGCTTCCGCGGGCCTGGTCAGCGAGCTGACTGAGGAAGAAATGGCTTCCGACGCTTACGCGGAGATGGATAAGGCAGTTGCCGACATCGAACTGAACTATGACTACCTGTTTGAGGTGGAAGGCACCACGGACTTTGACCTGGTCATCTACGATCCGGCCAACCCGGATGTCCGCCTTGTCCGCAACGCGAACACCAACATGGCTGATTTTGTTACCGACGCTTACCGCAGTGTGACGGGCGCTGACATCGCGTTCCTGAACGGCGGCAGCATCCGTGCGAACATCAGCGCCGGCGAGATCCAGTACATCGCCCTGCGCAACGTGTTCCCGTGGGGCACGCTGATGAGCGTGATCGAGGTCACCGGCCAGCAGATCCTTGACTGCCTGGAGATGGGTGCCCGCGAGTATCCTGAGGAGTGCGGCGGATTTATCGTTCCCTCCGGCCTTACCTACACGATCGACACCACCATTCCGGAGAATGTCAATGTCAACAGCGACGGCGAGTTCGTGAGCGTGGACGGTGAGTACCGCGTGAAGGATGTCATGGTCGGCGATGAGCCTCTCGATCTCGAGAAGACCTACACGCTGGCGATCAATGACTATTATTCCATTGACTGCGGCGACGGCATGACGATGTTCAAGGGCAGCAAGGTCGTGGATCCGGCTGACGGCGGGGACCACTACCTCGACATCAGCATCCTGATCGAGTATCTCGCGTCCCTCGAGGACGGCAGAGTTCCGGATGAGTACAGCGATCCTTACGGCCAGGGCAGAATCACCTTCTACACCGGCGAAGAGGCACAGGAAGCCGAGACCGAGGCTGTCGCGGCTGCCGGGGAGGCTGTGACGGAAGAAGCTGCCGAGGAAGCGACCGAGGGCGGCGAAGAGGAAGTCGACGCGCTTGAGGAAGCGGCTACCGAAGCTGCTGAGGCGGTCGAGGCCACCACCGAGGCTGCAAAGGGCTGATCAGTCTATCGTGAAATGAGCAATGACCGGGGCGCCGGGGATCGAAAGATCCCCGGCGCTCTTTGCGTGAAAGCCTGTGCACTTGCGCCGGATGCGCTTAAATGATATGATAGGTGCGCATCAGAACGACCAATGAAGAAACAGAAAACGAAGAAAGGACACGGCATATGGCATCCTATATCATCACGACCGACAATATGGCGGATCTGCCGGAAAGCTATCTGAAAGAACATAACATCATGACGATGTCTCTGACCTATCTGCTGGACGGGGTCAGCTATACGGAAGAGAATTCACTCCCGGAGAAGGAGTTCTACGCGAAAATGCGTGCCGGCTCCATGCCGACCACCTCGCAGGTCAATGTGCAGGAGGCAAAGGAGAAATTCCTCGCTTTCGCGAAGGTCTGTCCGCAGATCGTGCATATCGCGTTTTCCGGCGGCCTGAGCGGGACATACAACAGCGCTGCGATGGCGGCGAAGGAGATCATGGAGGAGGATCCCTCCATCACGATCCGTGTGGTCGACTCCCTCTGCGCCTCCCTCGGCGAGGGCCTCTTTGTCCACAAGGCCGTCATGCACAGGGATGCAGGCATGTCCATGGACGAGCTGGTCAGCTGGCTTGAGGAGAATAAGCTCCACGTCTGCCACAATTTCACCGTCGACAATCTTTTCCATCTGTTCAGGGGCGGGCGCGTCTCCCGCGCCACGGCCATCGTCGGCACCATGCTCAGCATCAAGCCGATGCTGCACGTGGACAACGAGGGCAAGCTGATCAATATCGGCAAGGTGCGCGGCAGGAAGAAGTCCCTGATCGGCCTGGTCGACGCGATGGAACAGCAGATCGGATCCTGGCGGGATAAGAACGATGTCGTCTTCATCAGCCACGGCGACTGCGAGGAGGACGCGAAATTCGTGCGGGATGAGGTGGAGAAGCGCTTCGGCATCCACAACTTCCTGATCAACTATGTCGGCCCGACCATCGGCGCCCATTCCGGCCCCGGCACCCTTGCCCTGTTCTACATGGGAGATGTGCGATGAGATTTCGGCCCTGTATCGATATCCACAACGGAAAAGTGAAGCAGATCGTGGGCGGGAGCCTGCGGGACGAGCAGGATAGGGCGGCGGAGAACTTTGTCTCCGACCGGGACAGCGCCTGGTACGCCGGAAAGTACGGCGAAAAGGGGCTTACCGGCGGACACATCGTCCTGCTTAACCCGGTCTCCTCGCCCTGCTACGAGGAGGACCTGAAGCAGGCGTTCGGAGCCCTGGAGCGGGCGCCCGGCGTCTGGCAGATCGGCGGGGGCATCACCCCGGATACAGCGCCGCGCTTCCTTGCTGCGGGCGCCAGCCACGTGATCGTCACCTCCTGGCTGTTTGAGGAGGGGAAGCTGAGCAGAAAGCGGCTGGACGCCATGCGGGAGGCCGCGGGGACTGAGCATCTGGTCATTGACCTCAGCTGCCGCAGGCGGGGAGATTCCTACGTGGTCGTGACCGACCGGTGGCAGACCTTCACCGGGACGCAGGTGACCCTGTCCCTGCTGGAGGAGCTTGGCGAAAGCTGCAGCGAGTTCCTTATTCACGGGGTCGATTCGGAGGGCATGGCGCAGGGACCGGAGACGGATCTTGTGGAGCTCCTCGGCGGCTGGGACGGGTGCCCCGTCACCTATGCGGGAGGCATCAGGAGCCTTGACGATATCCGGCAGATCGCCAGTGCGGGCAAAGGCAGGGTGGACGTGACCGTCGGCAGCGCGCTGGATCTCTTCGGCGGGGACCTTCCCCTTGACGAAATCTGTGCCTTTATTGAAAATTTGCCCAAAAATTGATTGAATGAAGGCCGATTTATGTTATAATTATTACATCAATAAACAGAAAAGGGGTTGGTGTCATGAAATATATCATTAGCGGAAGAAACCTCGAGGTTACCGACAGCCTGCGCAATGCAGTGAAAGAAAAGCTGGGCAAGCTGGAGCGGTACTTCACGCCGGATACGGAAGTGATCGTGACCATGACCGTCGAGAAAGAAAGACAGAAGATCGAGGTCACCATCCCTGTCAAGGGACACATCATCCGTTCCGAGCAGGTCAGCAATGACATGTACGTTTCCATCGACCTGGTTGAGGAAGTCATCGAGCGCCAGCTGCGCAAGTACAAAACAAGACTGGCCGGCAAGCACCGCGATGGCGGAAACCTCAAGAAAGAATTCCTGGAGAGGGAGGAAGAGCCGCTCGACGATGTCAGGATCATCCGCACCAAGCATTTCGACGTAAAGCCGATGTATGCGGAAGACGCCTGCGTCCAGATGGAGCTGCTCGGACACAGCTTTTACGTCTTTGTCAACGCGGAGACCGATCAGGTCAACGTCGTCTACAAGCGGAAAGGGAATACCTACGGACTGCTGGAGCCGGAACTGTAAACGCCCGGGCAGTGCCGGTCATAGGGAAAAGAGCATTCAGGGGGACTGCCGGCGGCAGCCCCCCTTTTCCGTACAAGTGATTGTCTTTGCCTGCCGGAAGTGGTACAATAAATACTGTTTGCAGGCAAGAATAACAGCAAGGAGATTTTGCATATGGGTTTTTTTGATAAAGTTTTCGGCACGCATTCCGAGCGTGAGGTCAAGCGCATCCTGCCCCTGGTGGACAAGATCGAGGGCCTGCGTCCGACGATGATGGCGCTGTCCGACGAACAGCTGCGCGCAAAGACGGATGAATACAAACAGCGCTACCAGAACGGCGAGTCCCTGGACGACCTCCTCCCGGAGGCTTTCGCGACGGTCCGCGAGGCGGCGCGCCGCGTGCTCGGCATGGAGCATTACCGTGTCCAGCTGATCGGCGGCATCATCCTGCATCAGGGCCGTATCGCCGAGATGAAGACCGGTGAAGGTAAAACGCTCGTTTCCACCTGCCCGGCTTACCTGAACGCGCTGACCGGCGAGGGCGTGCACATCGTCACGGTCAACGATTACCTGGCACACCGCGATGCGGAGTGGATGGGCGCCGTGCATGAGTTCCTCGGCCTTACGGTCGGCTGTGTGCTCAACTCCATGAACAATGAGGAGAGGCGCGCCGAGTACGCCAAGGACATCACCTACATCACGAACAACGAGGACGGTTTCGACTATCTGCGTGACAACATGGTCATCTACAAGGAACAGCTCGTGCAGAGAGACCTGGTCTACGCCATCATCGACGAGGTCGACTCGGTCCTGATCGACGAAGCCCGCACGCCGCTGATCATCTCCGGCCAGAGCGGCAAGTCGACGAAGCTCTATGAGACCTGCGATATCCTGGCCAGACAGCTCAAGCGCGGCGAGGCCAGCGGCGAAGTCACGAAGATGACCGCCATCATGGGCGAGGAGATCACCGAGACCGGCGACTTCATCGTCAATGAGAAGGACAAGGTCGTCACCCTCACCCAGGAGGGCATCGCGAAGGTCGAGAAATTCTTCGGCATCGAGAACCTTTCCGACGCGGAGAATATCGAGATCCAGAACAACATCATCCTGGCCCTGCGGGCGCACAACCTCATGTTCCGCGACCGCGACTACGTGGTCAAGGACGACGAGGTCCTCATCGTCGATGAGTTCACGGGCCGCATCCTGCCCGGCAGGCGCTATTCCGACGGCCTGCACCAGGCGATCGAGGCGAAGGAGCACGTCAAGGTCAAGCGCGAGAGCAAGACCCTCGCGACCATCACCTTCCAGAACTTCTTCAACAAGTACAAAAAGAAAGCCGGCATGACCGGTACCGCCCTGACCGAGGAACAGGAGTTCCGCGATATCTACGGCATGGACGTCATCGAGATCCCGACGAACCGTCCGGTCATCCGAAAGGACCTCAACGACGCGGTCTACATGACCAAGAAGGAGAAATACCGCGCGGTCGTCGAGGCCGTGAAGGAAGCCTACGCGAAGGGACAGCCGGTCCTGGTCGGCACGATCACGATCGAGGTCTCCGAGCTGCTCTCCACCATGCTGCGCAGGGAGGGCATCCCGCATAAGGTACTGAATGCGAAGTTCCATGAGCTGGAGGCGGAGATCGTCGCTGACGCCGGCGTGCACGGCGCGGTGACCATCGCCACGAACATGGCCGGCCGTGGTACCGATATCAAGCTGGACGAAGAGGCGAAGGCCGCCGGCGGTCTCAAGATCATCGGCACGGAGCGCCACGAATCAAGACGTATCGACAATCAGCTGCGCGGCCGTTCCGGCCGTCAGGGAGACCCGGGCGAATCCCGTTTCTACATCTCCCTTGAGGACGATCTGATGCGCCTGTTCGGCTCCGAGAAGATGATGAGCGTATTCCGCTCCCTCGGCGTGGAGGAGAACGAGCAGATCGAGCACAAGATGCTTTCCTCCGCCATCGAAAAGGCCCAGCAGAAGATCGAGAGCAACAACTTCGGCATCCGCAAGAGCCTGCTGGAGTACGACCAGGTCAACAACGACCAGCGTGAGATCATCTACGCGGAGCGCCGCAAGGTGCTTGACGGCGTCAACATGAGAAGCACCGTCATGAAGATGATCGAGGACGTCACCGCCGCGGCCGCGGACCTCTGCGCCCCGGACCGGCAGGAGACGAACATGTGGAACCTGCAGGAGCTCAATGAGGTCCTCCTTCCCGTCATCCCCATGGAGAGGATCACCGAGAAGGATATCGAGGACAAGAGCAAGAGTGACGTGAAGACCTTCCTGAAGGAGAGGGCCGTCGCCCTCTACGAGGCGAAGGAAGCCGAGTTCGGCGAAGAGATCGAGAAGATGCGCGAGATCGAGCGCGTCGTCCTGCTCCGCGTCATCGACATGAAGTGGATGAACCATATCGACGATATGGATCAGCTGCGCCAGGGCATCGGCCTTGCCGCCTACGGGCAGAAGGATCCCCTGGTCGAATACAAGATGGAAGGCTTTGAGACCTTCAACAACATGACCTCCGCTATCCAGGAGGATACGCTGCGCACCCTGTACCGCGTGAAGGTGGAGCAGAAGGTGGAGAGAGAACAGGTGGCGAAGGTGACCGGCACGAACCGTGACGATTCGGGCCCGAAGACGCCCAAGCAGCGCAAGGTCGTCAAGATCTATCCGAACGATCCGTGCCCCTGCGGCAGCGGCAAGAAGTACAAGCAGTGCCACGGCAGGAAGGGCGCTCCGCCCCTCGAATAAAGAGTAAAGAACACGAAGACCGGTTTGAAAAAAAGAAAGAAGGTGAAGCTATGGTCGAGCTCGATGAGCTGAAAGCGATTCTTTACAGCTATACAAAACCATTAGTGGAAGTGAGGGATTCACTTTGACCTGGCCGGCAAACGGAACAGGATACAGGAATTAGAACGCGAGATGGAGGCGCCGGATTTCTGGAACGATCCGGAGGCGTCGGCGCAGTCCATGAAGCAGCTCGCAAGCCTCAAGGAGGATGTGAGCGTTATTGAAAAGCTTGAGGAGCAGTACGAGGAGATCGAGCTGCTCATCGAGATGGGGTATGAGGAGAACGATCCCGCGGTCATCCCGGAGATCCGGGAGACGCTGGAAGCCTTCCGCAGCACCTTTGAGGAGATCCGCATGAAGACCCTGCTGTCCGGTCCCTATGACAAGACCAACGCGATCGTCACGCTTCACGCGGGCGCGGGCGGAACGGAGTCCTGCGACTGGGCGTCCATGCTTTACCGCATGTACACCCGGTGGGCGGAGCGGAAAAAGTATACGGTGGAAGTCCTCGACTATCTGGAGGGCGATGAGGCGGGCATCAAGTCCGTGACCTTCCAGGTGAACGGCGAAAACGCCTTCGGCTACCTGAAGTCGGAGCACGGCATCCACCGGCTGGTCCGCATTTCCCCCTTCAACGCGGCGGGCAAGCGGCAGACGTCCTTCGTCAGCTGCGACGTGATGCCGGACATCGAGGAGGACCTCGACGTGGAGGTGCGCGATGAGGATATCCGAATCGACACCTACCGGTCCAGCGGCGCCGGCGGCCAGCACATCAACAAGACGTCCTCCGCCATCCGAATCACGCATTTCCCGACCGGCATTGTCGTACAGTGCCAGAACGAGCGGTCCCAGCACATGAACAAGGACAAGGCCATGCAGATGCTGAAGGCCAAGCTGTTCATGCTCAAGCAGCAGGAGAACCGCGAGAAGGCGGAGAGCATGCGCGGCGAGGTGAAGGACATCGCCTGGGGAAGCCAGATCCGCTCCTATGTCTTCCAGCCCTACACCATGGTAAAGGATCACCGTACAGGGGCCCAGACAGGAAACGTGGACAGCGTGATGGACGGCGCCCTCGATCTGTTTATGAACGCGTACCTTAAGTGGCTGACGCTTAGCCCGGAGGACCGGGAAGCGCGGCTGAACCAGAATGAGGAGGTGTAAAGATGGGTATCATCAAAGCTGCGGCCCAGGCCGTGACCGGAACGCTTTCCGACCAGTGGAAGGAAGTCGTGGAACCGATGAGTATGGATGACCAGACGGTCTTCGTCAAGGGCGTTGTCCGCAGAAGCGGCGGCGGTGCGACGAAGGACGTGATCACCAACGGTTCTGTGATCCACGTGTATGACAATCAGTTCATGTTTGTCACAGACGGCGGCAAGATCGTTGACTATACGTCCGAGCCCGGGTATTTCATCCTGGATAACTCTTCGGCACCCTCAATGTTCTCCGGGAACCTGAAGGAAGGTCTCAAGGAGAGCCTGCAGGACGCCTTCCGCCGCTTTGGTTTCGGCGGCGCCACCCCGATGTCCCAGAAGGTCTTCTATGTCAACATGCAGGAGATCAAGGGCATCAAGTTCGGCACCCGCAATCCGATCAACTACTTCGACAGCTTCTACAACGCGGAGCTGTTCCTGCGTGCCCACGGCACCTACTCCATCAAGATCACGAATCCGCTGCTGTTCTACGCTGAGGCGATTCCGCGCAGCGCGGAGCATGTACAGATCTCCGATATCAACACCCAGTACCTGGATGAGTTCCTCCAGGCCCTGCAGACCTCCATCAACCAGATGTCAGCGGACGGCGTGAGGATCTCCTTCGTGGCTTCCAAGGGCCGCGAGCTGTCCAAGTATATGGCGGACACCCTGGATGAGGAGTGGAAGCAGCAGCGCGGCATGGAGATCCAGTCCGTTGCCATCGCGAGCATCTCCTATGATGAGACCTCCCAGAAGCTGATCAACATGCGCAATCAGGGCGCGATGATGCAGGATCCCACCATCCGCGAAGGCTATGTGCAGAGCGCGGTGGCCCAGGGCCTCGAGTCCGCAGGCGCCAACGCGAACGGCGCGGCCGCGGGCTACATGGGCGTGGGTCTCGGCATGCAGGCGGCCGGCGGCATGATGGCGGCAGCCAGCGCAACCAACGCGCAGCAGATGCAGGCACAGGCGCAGGCCCAGGCAGCGCAGCAGGCACAGGCGGCACAGCCGGCTCCGGCAGCCGACGCATGGACCTGCCCGCAGTGCGGAACGGCCAGCACCGGCAAGTTCTGCCCCGAGTGCGGAACGGCAAGACCTGCCGCGGCGAAGTGGATCTGCAGCTGCGGAACGGAAAACACCGGCAAGTTCTGCTCTGAGTGCGGAAAGCCGAGGCCGTAACCGATGGCGGCCCGGACATTTAAATGCCCGAACTGCGGCGGGGAACTTCTCTACGAACCCGCCTCCGGGCGTCTGACCTGTCCATACTGCGCGTCCTCCTTCTCCAGGGAGGAGGCGGAGGCATTTGCCCGGAAAGAGGGGCAGGAAGTGCAGGAGGAGCAGGACGGGACCGCTGGGGCCGCACAGGAAACCTATGGTGCAGACGAAGGCGCTTCCTCCTCTCCGGGAGGGGCGCCTTCTTCAGCTGTTCTCTACAGCTGTCCGAGCTGCGGCGCGCAGATCGTGACGGAAGAGACGACGGCGGCCTCCTTCTGCTATTATTGTCATAATCCCGTCGTATTTGACGGCAAACTGTCCGGCGAGTACCTGCCGGACAAGGTCATTCCCTTCTCGGAGAACCTGGAGAGCGCGAAGAAGCGCTTCCTGCAGTTTGCCGGCTCGAAGCGATTTGTGCCGAAGGCCTTCTTCCGGAAGGAACAGATCGAGAAGATGACGGGCGTCTACTATCCCTTCTGGGAGTACGACTGCGAAGTCAGGAGCGGCGTGGGCGGCACCGGGACAAAGGTGCGCACCTGGACGACGGGCGAGGACCTGTATACGGAGACCTCGTTCTACGACGTGCGCCGCGAGGGCGATATCCGGCTCAACAACATGTGCACGAACGCCCTGAAAAAGAACGCCAGATCCCTGGTGGAAGAGGTGCAGCCCTTCGAGCTGGACAAGGAGGTGCCCTTCTCCATGGGCTACCTTTCCGGCTTTATGGCGGAGCGCAGGGATATCGGCAGCGACGAGCTGGCCGGGCAGATGCGGGGGAAGGCGAAGGCCTGCTCCGAGAGTCTGCTGCGGGATACCGTCGGCGGATACGCCACGGTGAACGTGCGCCAGGACAGCTTCGAGGTCCTCGACGAGGACTGGTCCTACCTGCTTCTTCCCGTCTGGGTGCTGACCTACGCGGGACCGGACGGCAGACAGTATTATTTCGCGATGAACGGCCAGACAGGGGCGGTGCGCGGCGAGCTTCCCGTGGACAGAAAGAAGCTCGCGCTGACCAGCCTGCTTGCCGGGCTTGCCGTCGCGGCGCTGGTGATCGTGGGAGGGCTGCTGATATGAGAAAAAACGCACGGCGGCGCGCCGGAACGCGCCGGCTGCCTTTTGCGGCAGCGCTTCTCCTTTTCCTTCTGTTCCTCAGTCCGGTGCGGGCAAATGCCGCGGCCATCGTGGATGACGAGGCGGACCTGCTCTCTGACGGACAGGAGCAGCAGCTGCTGCTTACCGCGCGGCAGATGGCGGAGGAAAACGACTATGATTATCTGATCGTCACGACGGACGATGCGGAGGGATGGGAGGCCCAGGAGTACGCGGAGCAGTATTACCTGGACAACGCCTACTCGGACGACGGCATCGTGTACCTGATCGACATGGACAACCGGGAGATCGCCATTGCGACGAGCGGCGACCTGATCTACTATGTGGGCGACGACGACATCGACCGGATGCTGGACGCCGCCTATGAAGAGGTCTCCGGCGGGCGCTATGAGAACGCCTTCCGCCTGATGCTGAAGGCGACCGGACAGTGCATCGAAGGCACCTACGGACAGGGCAGCGGCTATGGGCAGACCTCCGGGACCTACGGACAGAACTACGGCACCGACCCGTCCTACGTGGCCGCGGTGTCGGAGCGGGACATGGGCCCGATCTTCATGGCGGCGCTTCTTGCAGGCATCGCCACCGCGGTGATCACCTATTTTTCCATCTCCAATGCCTACCGCGGAGGGGGAAGGCGTGAACCCTACGCCTACCGGGAGAATTCCTCCCTTTCCCTGCGGGTACGCAGGGATGCTTTCATCAACCGCACGGTGACCCATACCAGGATCCCGAAGAACCGGCCGCCCCAGCAGGGGCCCCACGGCGGTTCCCACGGCGGTCCCGGCACCCACGGGCACCCCGGTTCCCACAGCTTCGGCGGCGGGCATTTCGGCCCCTCGGGAAGCACGCATACCGGTGCCGGCGGGCATACCTTCGGCGGCGGGAGCAGAAAGTTCTGAACAGGGAAAACAGCATATACAGAAAAACGTCCGGAGAGCAGCAGTGCCCTCCGGACGTTCTTTTATCCGTTTGCGTTTTGCAGAGCGCGTTTTTGTTATGCCGTGTTACTGCTCCCAGGGCGCCTTTTCATCAGCCTCAGGTTCCCCGGTCTCATCCGCCGCGTGTTCCCCGGCTTCATCCGCCGCGGGCTCTCCGCCGCGCAGGTACAGATAGAAGAGGGCGTTCGACATCCGGATGTAGGGGGCGACCCAGAGAAAGCCGACGCCCAGGGTCAGAAGACTGAGCAGGACCAGGCCGATAAAGGACAGCTGCAGGCGCAGCCAGCGCAGCAGCTTTCCCCGCATAAGACCGCTGCTCTCACGGAGCAGATCGGAGGGGCGCCGGTTCGGCTTGTCGAAGAACAGGAAAAAGACCTGTGAATAGCGGGAAAGCACGTAGAGGATGAGGATAAGGCTCACCAGGGCGGCTGCCAGGAGCAGGAGCCTGGAGGATGTGCCGGCGGCGGCCTGCGCGGGAAGACGCGTGAAGGCGAAGACCCAGGCGGCAAGGAAGGGGACCAGGCACACAATGCTGAGAAACAGCAGGTAGAGCGAGATCAGGATCACCGTGTCCGGGTGGACCGAGAATACGGAAAACATCATGTTGACCCGCATCTGTTCGCCCCGCGCCTCGCCGAGGCAGAGGAAGGAAAGTCCGCACTGCAGAAGCGAGCGCAGGATCATCAGGATAGCGGCCGCCGCCAGCGTCATCAGGACGCTCCCCGTGCTGAGGGAGATAAAATCAGTCAGCATGCCGGAAACATAGGTCGCCAGAAGGACCACGAGAAAGGCTCCCGTGAAGGTTCCGTAACGGCCGGCAAGAAGCCCGCGGGCTTCCTGTTTGATCATCGAGTTGGAAACAGACATCGTTCTTCTCCCTTTTCGTTATACCAGATGGGCAGCGTAAGGCGGATCAGATGGCTCGGGCACTGTCGGCGCGCTGTCCGGTGCAGGCGTCTCATCCGCGGCGCCGCCGTCTCCGGGCGTGTCGCCGTCCTGGGTTCCGTCATCCGCGGCTCCGCCTGCGGGTCCGAAGGTGGTGACGCCCGGCGCTTCGGTCTCTTCCCGGGCGGGAACCGGTTCGCTCTCCGTTTCGGCCGTCAGGCTCTCCTCCCCGGCGCCTTCCCTGTCCGGCCCGTAGATGGGCAGGAGGTTTTCCCCGAAGATAAACTCCGGCAGGGTGAGTTTCATGTCCCCCTCAAAGCCGTAGTAGGCGTTGAGCTGTTCGATCATCTGCTCGATCTGCAGGTGAAGGATGGGATTGCTCCGGATGGTCCGTACCATCCAGACGGAGGATATGCCGGATGCGGCGATATCGATACAGGCGACGACGACGGCGGCAAGGGCCGCTCCGCGAAGACGCCCCCTTCCCCGGGAGAGCAGGGCGAGAATGATCGCCAGGGCTCCGAGAGGAATGGAAAAGAAAGAAAACGAAAATAAAAAAACCCCCAGAAGGGCGAGCGTGACGGACGCTGCCGCGAGCGCGCGGCTGCCTTCGGTGCTGTTTGGTGTGGTCTGCATAGATCTGCCTGCGGCCTCCCTTTTCTGTTCTGCTGCCGCGGCGCGCCGCGGGCATGCGTAAATACCGTTTCATTATCTTATCATAACCCGCCGCGATGCACAAGAGCGCGGACATATGGGTTGTTTTGCCCCTTCTTCTGTGGTATATTTTTTTTGCCGGCTCTTTTGCCGGCAGACAATTACACATCATTACAACAACGCCTGCGTGCTACGGGGTGCGCGGTACGCAGCCGGCGCGGGCGGTGAAGGGAGAAGCAGATGGAAAAGGAAGCATTACTGGAAGTTTACAGGCATTCGCTTGCACACATCCTTGCCAAGGCCGTGGTAGAGATCTTCGGCAAAGAAGATGTGCAGCTTGCGATCGGCCCGCAGATCGCGGACGGCCTTTACTATGATTTCGTTCTGCCGCGTACGGTCACGACGGAAGATTACAAGGCCATCGAGGATAAGATGCGTGAGATCCTGAAGCGCAAGGAAGACTGGACGCGCAAAGAAGTGACCCGCGCCGAGGCGCTCGAGATCTTTGCCGGCCAGAAATTCAAGACGGAAATGATCGAGGAGATGCCCGAGGATGAGATCATCACGGTCTACTATACGGGCGACGACTTCGTCGATCTTTGCCGCGGGCCTCACGTGGAAAATTCCAGGGATCTTCTTTCCGCAGCGTTCAAGATCAAATCCGCATCCGGCGCCTACTGGCGCGGCGACGAGCACAGGGATTCCCTGCAGAGAATCTATGTGTACGCCTTCCCGGACAAGGAAGCCCTCAAGGCCCACCTTACCCTGGTGCAGGAGGCGATGGAGCGCGACCATAAAAAACTCGGGCCCAAGCTTGACCTGTTCATGTTCCACGAGACCGCTCCGGGCATGCCCTACTGGCTGCCGCGCGGCTGGAAGATGTACCAGACCCTCATCCGGTTCTGGAGAGAGATCCACGACCGTCACGGCTATCAGGAGATCTCCGCACCGGTCATCAACAACCGCAAGCTGTGGCTGATCAGCGGCCACTGGGCACACTATCAGAACAATATGTTCATCATCCCGGGCATGGACGGCTCACCGGACGCCGAGGACATCATGGCGGCCAAGCCGATGAACTGCCCGAACGCGATGCTGACCTACAAGCGCACCAACCACTCCTACCGCGAGCTGCCCATCCGCTACAACGAGCTGGATGTCGTGCACCGCAAGGAGAAATCCGGCCAGCTCAACGGTCTGTTCCGCGTGCAGGCCTTCCGTCAGGACGATGACCACACCTTCGTGACCGAGGACCAGATCGAGGAAGAGATCGCCGATATCATCGAGATCGCGGACAACATCTACAAGACCTTCGGCATCACCTACCGCGTGGAGCTTTCCACCCGCCCGGATGATTTCATGGGCGATATCGAGGTCTGGAACCGTGCTGAGGACGCGCTGAAGAAGTTCCTCAACAAGAAGTACGGTGAGGAGAACTACGAGATCAACGAGGGCGACGGCGCCTTCTACGGCCCGAAGATCGACCTGCAGATCAAGGACGCCCTGGGCAGGGAATGGCAGTGCGGCACCATCCAGCTGGATTTCCAGCTTCCGCATAACTTCGGCCTGACCTACCAGAGCCAGGACGGCACCTTAAAGCAGCCGGTCGTCATCCACAGAGCCCTGTTCGGTTCCCTGGAGCGCTTCATCGGCATCCTGATCGAGAACTACAAGGGCGCATTCCCCTTCTGGCTCTCCCCGTATCAGGTCGGCGTGGTGCCCATCCGTACGGAGCACAACGAGTACGCCCGTCAGATCGTGGAGAAGCTGGAGGATATGTTCATCCGCACCGAGGTCGACTACGCGGACAAGAACATGAACGAGAAGATCAAGGCCTACAAGGTGATGAAGGATCCCTATATCGTCGTTGTCGGCGACAAGGAAGCGGAGAACGGCACCGTATCCATCACGGTCCGCGGCCAGAAGGCGCAGCTGCATGACGTCCCGGTCGATGTCTTCCTGGCGATGTGCGAGAAGATGAACCGCGAGCGCACGCAGGAGCTTCTGACTGATCCGTCCCAGCTGTAAGAGAGGGCTGCATGTACAGAAAAATCGACAGAAACGCGCCGTGCTGGTGCGGCAGCGGGAAAAAGTACAAGACCTGCCACATGGGGTTCGATGAGAAGATCATCCGCTTCGAGCGGGAGGGCCATATCGTGCCCGATCGGAGCCTGCTCAAGTCCGCGAAGGATATCGAGGGGATCAAACGCAGCGCCGTGATCAATGTGGCGGTGCTCGACGAGGTGGGAAAACAGATCCGCGCCGGTATGTCCACACAGGAGATCGACGACATCGTGAACGAGGTCACGGGCAGCATGGGCGGCATTCCCGCGGACCTGGGCTACCAGGGCTTCCCGAAGAGCGTCTGCACCTCGATCAACAATGAGATCTGCCACGGAATCCCGTCGAAGGATATCATCCTCAAAGAGGGGGATATCGTCAACGTGGACTGCTCCACCATCCTGGACGGCTATTTCTCCGATTCCTCACGGATGTTCTGCATCGGCGAGGTCAGCCCGGAGAAGAAGCGCCTGGTGGAAGTGACGAAGGAGTGCGTGGAGGAGGGCCTTAAGGCCGTCGTTCCCTGGCACTTCCTCGGGGACATGGGCTACGCGGTCAACTGCCACGCAAAAAAGCACGGCTACAGTATCGTGCGGGATATCGGGGGACACGGCTGCGGGAACGCCTTCCATGAAGATCCCTTTGTCAGCTATGTCACGGAGCCCGGCACGGAAATGCTGATGGTACCCGGCATGGTCTTTACGATCGAGCCGATGGTGAACATGGGCACCCATGAGTTTTATACGGACAAGGTAAACGGCTGGACCGTCTATACGGCGGACGGCCTGCCCTCCGCCCAGTGGGAGGTGGAGGTCCTGGTCACCGAGACCGGGTATGAGATCCTGTCCTGGTAAAAGAAAAGGATAAATGCAGATGAGGGACCTTTCCGCCGGAAAAGTCCCTCATATCGTTACAGTCGCCGGCTCGGCGCCGCGGAAGGAAAGGAGAAAACGGATTGCCGGAAGAATATCAGAAAGCCAGAAAAAAAGGGGAGAAGGAGTACCGCCAGGCGGTCTCCGAGGGGCGCTATCCCTATCTTCCCGCCCTCGATGAGATTCTGCCCGAGGCTGCGGAGCTGTCAGCCGTGGAGCTCGGGGTCGTTGAGGTGCCTCTTTCTCTGTTTGCGGGCACCAAGACGGTAGGCCGGCAGAACGCCTTCTCCTGGGGGTTCATGCCCCTGCTGCAGGAGGGGACCGAGTTTGCCCAGAAGTGGAACAGCCTGTGCGAGAGCCAGATGGCGGAAGGGCTGCGCGACCCGGTCCGGGCCTATGAGTATATGAGCCGCTTCTACGTGGAGGAGGGGAATAAGCGGGTCTCCGTGCTGCGCCATCTGGGCGCCTATTCCATTCCGGCGCAGGTGACGCGCATTCTGCCGAAACGCGGCGAGCCGGATGCGGAGATCTACTATGAGTATCTGGAGTTCTACAAGGTGACGGGACTCTTCGGCATCATCTTTTCAGAGAAGGGGAAATATGTCCACCTGGCGGACGTGTTCGGCCGGGACCTGGAGCACCCCTGGCCGGAGGAGGATATCCTGCGCTGCAGGAGCGCTTTTATTCAGTTTTCCGAGATCTTCCGGAAGAAATTCGGGGAGCGGGCGGACATGACGCCGGCGGACGCCATGCTGCTCTACCTGCAGACCTACTCGATCGAGAGTCTTGCCGAGGGCAGTACGGATACGATCGCCAGGCGCATCGATACGCTGCGCAAGGAGATCCTGACGGACGCCGCGTCCGGGCAGATGGAGCGGCAGGAGACGGGGCAGGAGCCAGCGAAGACGAAGGGGATCCGCGCGATCCTGCCGGGCGGGGGCGGTCACACCTGGTCGGCTGCGCATCCGCTGAAGGCAGCCTTCTTTTACGAGACATCGCCTGCGGAGTCGAGGTGGGCCTATGGCCATGAGCTTGGGCGCAACGAGCTGGAGGAGAATTTTGCCGGCACCGTGGTCACGCAGGCTTATGAACGGTGCGACAGCGCCGCCGCGCTGCGCGAGGCGATGACGGCCGCCCTGGATGACGGCGCGGAACTGTTCTTTACCACGGCTCCGGGTCAGATGCCGGCTGCGCTGCGGTTCGCCCTTGACCATCCGAAGGCAAAGGTGCTCAACTGTTCCGTCAACCTGGCGCGCAACGCGGTGCGTACCTATTATATCCGGGCCCACGAGGCAAAGTTCCTGCTGGGGATCCTGGCAGGGAGCCTCTGCGAAGGCGGCAGGATCGGCTATGTGGCTGACCTTCCGCTGTTCGGCACCGTCGCGGGCATCAACGCTTTCGCGATCGGCGCCGCCCTCGTCCGTCCCCATGTGAGGATCAGCCTGAAATGGGCCTCCCAGACCGGCAGGGACTGGCAGCGGGAATTTGCACAGGAGAACGTGCGGCTGATCTCCGGGCCGGACCTGATCGTACCGGCCTCAGGACAAAGAGAGTACGGCCTCTATGAGATGGGGGAGGACGGCCCGGTGCATCTGGCGGCCCCCCTGCTTCGCTGGGGCAATGTCTACACCGCCCTGGCGCGCCGTGTGCTGGACGGCGTCTGGGAAAAGGAAAAGCCGAAGGATAACCAGGCGATGAACTACTGGTGGGGACTGTCCGCGGACGCCGTGGACATCATTCTCTCCCAGAAGCTTTCCTATTATTCCGGGAAAATGATCGATACATTCCGCCGCGCGGTCGCCTCCGGGGAACTGACGCCCTTCGGCGGGGAGCTGCGCAGCCATGCGGGCACCGTGCGCGAAGCCGGCGATCCGCCCCTCACCGGGGAGGAGATCATCTCAATGAACTGGCTTTGCGACAATGTGGACGGCGAGATTCCGCCGATGACGGCCTTTGACGCCGCCTCCAGGGAGACCCTGCTGCTTTCGGGGCTGCAGGGTGCAGGGTCGTGAGGATACTCTGCGTCGCCGACGAACCGGATCGGGCGATCTGGGACGGGGCGGTGCCGGAGCGCATCCGCGAGGCTGACCTGATCATCTCCTGCGGAGACCTGCCTGCCGCATATCTGGAATTCCTTGTCACCATGGCTTCCTGTCCGCTGCTCTATGTGGAGGGGAACCACGACGGGAGATACGCGGTGCGCCCGCCTGAGGGGTGCGAAAATATCGACGGCAAAGTCTTCACCTACCGGGGACTGAAAATTGCGGGGCTTGGCGGCAGCATGCGCTATAAGGACGGGCCCTGCATGTATACGGAAAAGGAAATGAAAAAGCGCATCACGCGCCTTCGCATTCCGCCCCGGAGCCTGGAGGGGCTGGATATCCTGGTCACCCACGCGCCGCCAAAGGACTGCGGCGACATGGAGGATCTGCCGCACCAGGGCTTTGCCTGTTTCAACGAACTGTTGGACCGTTATCATCCGTCATATCTGCTGCACGGCCATGTCCACCGCAGCTACGGCGGATTTGTGCAGCAAAGAGTGCACCGGAGCGGGACCAGAGTGATCAACTGTTATGATTATCTGCAGCTGGACATCCCGGATCCGCCCGCTGCGGAAAGGAGAACGCTATGGCATTTAATCCGGGGCTGCTGATGCATGCAAGGGAGCTGATGAACCGGTTCCGCGAGCAGCATCCGAAGGTAGAACCGTTTATGCGGGAAGCGGGGTCGAGGATCACGGAAGGGTCCGTTGTCGAGATGAAGGTGACGACGCCCGACGGCAGAGAGATCTGTTCCAACATCCGCATCACCGCAGACGACATGGAGATGATCCGCGAAGTACGGGAAGCGATCCATAAATAAGGAGGAAAGCGCATGGAGATCAGGACAGGGAAAGGGCCGGGCAGGCGCCGGGGCGCGGTGCGCGCTGCCGGGCGTCTGGTCATCTTTGTCCTGCTGATCCTGGCGCTTTCCGGAACCGCTGCGGCAGGGGAAGCCTCCTTCGGCTTTCACCTGCTGGACGTCGGGGAGGGCCTCGGCGTGCTGGTCGAATCGGAGGGGCACTACCTGCTCTATGACGGCGGCGGCAGGGACGCCTCCGCCTATGTGGTCAGCTACCTGAAGGAGCAGGGCGCAGAGCAGATCGACCTGCTGATCACCTCCCACTATGACGAAGACCACGTCGCGGCCCAGATCGGCGTGATGCGGGCCCTCGGCGCGGGAGAGCTGTGGCGTCCGTCCTACGAGGCGGATACCGGGATCTGGGAGGCGTACTGCACGGCGGTCAGGCAGACCGGCACCCCGGCCCGCGAGCCGCAGCCGGGCGAGACCTTTACCCTCGGCGAGGCGAAAGTCGAACTGATCGGCCCCCTCCTTACCGCGCCGGAAAAGGAAAATGACCGGTCCCTCTGCGTGCTGATCACCTGCGGGGAGCTGAAATTCCTGCTCTGCGGGGATACGGAGACCGCCGGGGAGGAAGCCCTTCTTGCCGGCGGGGCGCCGCTGGACGCAGATTTCTACGTGGTAAACCACCACGGCAGCGCAGGCTCCACCACCCAGGCATTCCTGGACGCGGTATCCCCATCCTACGCGATGCTCTCCTGCGGGGAGGGCAACGAGTGGGGACATCCGGCAAAGAGCGCGATGCGCCGGCTGAAAAAAAGCGGCAGCCATCTGTTCCGGACAGACCGGCAGGGGACCGTGACCGTCTGGTACGACGGGACCTGGTTCTGGTTCAGCGAGGATCCGGCGGATGACTTTGATGCGGGCACCTTTGCCATCGCTGAGGGCATCACGAAGCAGGAGGACGGGACCTTCCTCGCCGGGGAAGGGGAGGAGGCGCAGACCGTCACCTACATCTGCAACATGCGGACCGGCGTCTTTCACCGGCCGGACTGCGCCGCAGCCGCAAAGATCAGCGGCAGGAACCGCATCCTCTCCCAGGAAGACCGGGAGACCCTGCTCGC
>CAMOKZ010000009.1 GCA_946618155.1 uncultured Lachnospiraceae bacterium
GACGTGACGAGCGATCCTGTCCAGACAAGAAAGAAATGGTAAGGAAATGAGAGAGAACGATAAGATCGCGATCATCGATTACGGCGCGGGGAACCTGCACAGCGTGCAGAACGCCCTGCTTGCCCTCGGCCGCGAGGCGGTGGTCACCGCCGACCGGGAGACGGTCCTTTCGGCGGGCCGCGTGATCCTGCCGGGCGTCGGCGCCTTCGGCGACGCGATGGCGCAGCTGCGCGCCTGCGGGATGGATGAGACCGTGAAAGAGACGGTGAAAAGGGGCATCCCCCTGCTGGGGATCTGCCTTGGCCTGCAGCTTCTCTTTGAGGAGAGCGAGGAGAGCCCGGGCGTGGAAGGCCTCGGCCTCCTGGAGGGCAGGATCAGGCGCATCCCGGACGCGCCGGGCCTCAAGATCCCGCATATGGGGTGGAACAGCCTTACCTTTGACCATCCCGGACAGCTCTTCGCGGGCATCCCGGAGGAGACCTACGTGTACTTCGTGCATTCCTATTATCTGGAGGCGAAGGATCCGCAGATCGTGACGGCTTCGACCTTCTACAGCACGAATATCCATGCCTCGGTGGAGAGCGGCTCCCTGTTTGCCTGCCAGTTCCATCCGGAAAAGAGCGGCAGGGCGGGACTGAAGATCCTCGAGAATTTCCTTTCGGTCGGAGGTGCGAAGTGCTGACAAAGAGAATCATCCCCTGTCTTGACGTCAAGGACGGGCGCGTGGTCAAGGGCGTGCAGTTCGTGGATCTGCAGGACGCCGGCGACCCGGTGGAGGCGGCGGCCGCCTACGACCGCGCCGGTGCCGACGAGCTTGTCTTTCTCGATATCACGGCCTCCGCGGAGGCCAGATCGACGGTGGTCGATATGGTCCGCAGGGTGGCCCGCAGGGTCTTTATCCCCTTCACCGTGGGCGGAGGCATCCGGACGGTGGAGGACTTTAAGCTCCTGCTGCGGGAGGGGGCCGACAAGGTCTCCGTGAACTCCGCGGCTATCCTGAATCCCCAGCTGATCCGCGACGCGGCGGACCGCTTCGGGAGCCAGTGCGTGGTCGTCGCGATCGACGCGAAGCGCAGGGCGGACGGCAGCGGCTGGAACATCTTCCGCAACGGCGGCAGGATCGATATGGGCATCGACGCTGTGGAGTGGGCAAAGAAGGCCTGCAGCCTTGGCGCGGGAGAGATCCTGCTGACCAGCATGGACTGCGACGGCGCGAAGGAGGGCTACGATCTCGAGCTGACGCGGACGGTGGCGGACGCCGTTCCGGTCCCGGTCATCGCCTCCGGCGGCGCGGGAAAGCTTTCCCATTTTTATGATGCCCTGACGGAGGGCGGCGCTGACGCGGCGCTGGCAGCGTCCCTGTTCCACTACAAGGAGCTGGAGATCAGCCAGGTAAAGGAATATCTTGCCGGGCGAGGCGTACCCGTGCGGCAGTAAGGAGGAGAAATGGCAGCGATCAGCGGCGACTGGCTGGCCCCTCTTCGGCCGGAGTTTGCCAAACCCTATTACGCAAAACTGTACAAGACTGTGCGGGAGGAGTACCGGACAAGGAAGATCTTTCCGCCCTCGGATCAGATCTTCAGGGCCTTCGAGCTGACGCCCCTTGAGTCGGTCAAGGTGGTCATCCTCGGGCAGGATCCCTATCACGGGGACGGGCAGGCCCAGGGACTGTGCTTTTCCGTCCCGGCCGGCATGGAGATCCCGCCCTCCCTGGTCAACATCTACCAGGAACTGCATGACGATCTGGGCTGTCGGATCCCGAAGAGCGGATGCCTGGAGAAATGGGCGCGTCAGGGCGTGTTCCTCCTGAATACCGTGCTGACGGTCCGTGCGCATCAGGCCTACTCCCACCGGAACATCGGCTGGGAGGAGTTTACCGACGCGGCCATCCGCATCCTCAACGCCCAGGACAGGCCCATCGTGTTCATTCTCTGGGGAAGGCCCGCCCAGAGCAAGCGGTCGATGCTGAACAATCCGCGCCATCTCATCCTTGAGGCGCCGCATCCGAGTCCGCTTTCCGCCTACAGGGGCTTTTTCGGGAGCAGGCCCTTCTCAAAGACCAACGAGTTCCTGAAGGCCCACGGCGAGACCCCCATCGACTGGCAGATCGAGGACGAGGCGCCGGTGTAAGCAATTGCATACATTTTTTCAGCAGTTTTCGCCCCGCGGGAAGAGCCCTTCTTCCTTGCGGGGCTTTTTTGACTGTGCTATAGTAATACTGCGGTCCGGGACCGGTTCCCGGCCGTCTCAGTTCTGCGGCCCATCGCGCGCCGCCCTATTCTTTTCTTTCGTGCGTTTCGCACAACATACCCGTTTCTTTTTATGACTGTCGCAGACGCAGCAGGCACTTTTTCGGCAGATTCCGCCTCGGCCTGCCCGCAGCGGCGGAAAGGAGTCCGTATGATCTACAGGGAATTTATCGAAGCAGCAGAAAAAGGGATGCGGGAACGCCTCGGTCCGGACGCCATGGTGACCCGTGACCGGGTGCGCAAGAACAACGCCGTCTGTCTTGACGCCCTCTTTGTCCGGGAGGCCGGGGAGACGATCAGCCCCGTCCTCTATCTGCAGGATTTTTACCGCAGGTACCAGAAGGGGCAGGAGTTTGAGCAGGTCCTCGAGGAGATGGTGCAGTGCTACCGCCGGGGAAAGAGCGCCAGTGAGATCGACGTCAGCTTTTTCCAGGACCCGGCCAGGGTGAAGAAGCGCATCTTCCCCCGGCTCGTCAACTGGGAAAAGAATCGGGAGATCCTTTCGCGCATCCCGCACCGCCGCTTCCATGACCTGGCCATCGTGTATTACTGCGTACTGGAGAAGAGCCGCTTCGGGGACGCCTCCATCCTGATCCGGGAGGAGCACCGGGACATGTGGAACATGAAGGAGCAGGAGCTCTACGCCGCAGGGCGGGAAAACCTGTACCGCTCCCTGCCCTGGATCTTTGTGAGCATGGAGGAGATGCTCGTCTCCCTGCTGTCGGAGAAGGAGATCGGACTGCCCGGCGGCGGGGACCTGTTCGGGGAAAAGCTCCCGGGCGGCGGGGACGGGTACACCTTCCGCTCCGCGGCGGGCGTCCTGGCCGAGCAGCGGGCAGACCCGGTGCCCATGTACATCCTCACCAACCGGCCCAAGAGCTTCGGCGCCATCTGGATGACGGAGGAGAGCGCCCTCTCGGCGGTGGGGGACAGGCTGGGGGAGGATTTCTACGTCCTGCCAAGCTCCGTGCACGAGTGCATCATCCTGCCCAGGAGCGCCACGAAGGAGAGCCATCATCTGCGGCGTATGGTCGCGGACATCAACTGCTCCCAGGTGGCCCCGGAGGAGGTCCTCTCGGACAGCATCTATCTCTACGGGCGGGGCGGGGAAGGACTCATCGTTCTGGACGGTCCGGCGGGCTGTGCGTGACCGCTTTTGCTGTCGGGAAAGTTTGACAACAAGACCTGATTATGCTATGATGTTTTAGGTCATTTCGGGGTATACCCGGGACCAGGCATCTGTAGCTCAGGGGATAGAGCAGCGGTTTCCGGTACCGCGTGCCGGGGGTTCGAATCCCTCCAGATGCGCTTCAAGCATTTTTCTGTTCAAAAGCCTGCCCGAAGGCAGGCTTTTGTTGAATGGAGGGGACGGGCATGCTGGATAATTTCCGTGAGTGGCTTTCCGATAACTTAAGGTACATCCTGCTGGGACTTGCCGTGGTCCTGATGGCCGTGATCATCTTCTGCATCGTCAGGCTGGTGAGCGGAGGCGGCGGGAAGACCCCGACGCAGGACAGCTCCACTGCCGCGCAGTCATCTGCGGACGTGGAAGTGACAGCGCTTGAGGAGACCGAGGCGCAGCCTGCGCAGGCAGCGCAGGACACGACTGTCGATACAGCCGCCGTGACCGGGACGGAAACGCCCGAGGCGCTGGTCAAGGACAGCAGCGATATTCTGACGCTCGTGACGAAGTATTACAACGCGGCGGTCCAGAAGGACGAGGAGACCCTCTCCGGGATCGTCAGCCCCTGGAACGACACCGTCAAGGGCAGCATTTTCGAGAACAATATCGTGGAGAGCTACAACAACATCTCCACCTATTCCAAGACAGGTCCGGAGGACGGCACCTACGTCGTCTACGTGTACTACGAGGGCAAGCTTGAGGGGTATGACACCCTGGTGCCCAGCCTGAGCATGCTCTACCTGTTCACGGACGCGGACGGCACCCTCAAGGTAGGGGACAGAAACGCCGATCCCGAGATCGCCGGCTATGTTTCCTCCATCTCTCTGGATGATGACGTACAGGCGCTCATTCAGGACGTGAACGAGAAATATGCTTCCGCCATCGCTTCCGATCCGGAGCTTGACGCGTTCATGAGCTCCTACCGGAACGAGTCCGGCGAGGAGGAGCAGGAGACGGAAGGCGTCGCGGGCGAGATGCGGGCCATGTATGACCTGAACATCCGCGAGAGCCCCAGTACGGAGAGCGCTATCCTGGGCGCAGTCTACACCGGTACGACCATCACGGTCCTTGAGGACGCGGGCGACGGCTGGGTGAAGATCAGCAGCGATGCGAGCGGATCGGTCATCGAGGGCTATGTACGCTACGAGTACCTCGCTGACGTTGAATAAGCAAGACTGCAGAATAAAGTGAAGGTAACAGGGCTGCCGCGGATAGTTCTATCCCCGGCAGCCTTTTCTCTTGAAGACTGAGGTGAAACATGCAGGATGAGACAGGAAAAGGCGAGCGCCTGAACCGGTTTCTCGCCCAGGCGGGCGTGTGCTCCCGCAGGGAGGCGGACCGCCTGATCGAACAGGGACGGGTCACCGTTGACGGGGAGCCCGGCGTGACGGGCCAGCGTGTCCTTCCCGGACAGAAGGTTTGCGTGGACGGCCGGCAGGTGCAGGACGAGGGAAAGACGCTGATCCTTGCCGTGCACAAGCCCCGGGGCGTTGTCTGCACCACGGACAGGCGCTGGGGAGACCCGACGCTGGAGGACCTGGTGGATATTCCGGAGCGGGTGTTCGGGATCGGCCGGCTGGACAAGCAGTCCGAGGGCCTTATCCTGATGACGAACCGGGGAGAACTGACGAACAGCATCCTCAAAGCCGCCGGCGGCCACGAGCGGGAATACCTGGTGACCGTGGACAAGCCGGTGACGGCCGCCTTTCTGGCCGGTATGCGCAGGGGCGTTTACCTTGCGGAGCTTGACCGGAAGACCCTGCCCTGCAGGGTGGAAAAGACCGGGGAGAGGCAGCTGAGGATCATCCTGCGCCAGGGACTGAACCGGCAGATCCGCCGGATGTGCGCCGCCTTCGGCTATACGGTGGAGCGGCTGGTAAGGGTAAGAATCATGAATATCCGCCTGGGCGGTCTGGCCCCGGGCAAGTGGCGCGAGCTGACGAAAGAGGAGACCGCCGGTCTCCTTGAGGCCCTTGCACAGGGCGGGGAGGAAGAGCATGACGGAGCATGAACAGAAGGTCGCGCGCATGCGCGAGCTCGGCGATATCCTGCGGGAGGCCGCGAAGGCCTACTACCAGCAGGGCGACGAGATCATGAGCAATCTGGAATACGACCGGCTCTACGACGAGCTGCTCGCCCTGGAGGAGGAGACCGGCATGGTCCTCTCCGGCAGCCCAACCGCGCAGGTGGGCTATGCGGCGGTGGACGAGCTGCCCAAGGAGCGGCACGCCGCGCCGATGCTCTCCCTGGATAAGACCAAGGACAGGGAAGCGCTCCGCGCCTTTATCGGGGACCATAAGACCCTCCTTTCCTGGAAGCTGGACGGGCTGACCATCGTGCTGACCTACCGGGACGGCGCCCTGGAAAAGGCGGTCACCCGCGGCAACGGGGAGATCGGGGAGGTCGTGACGAACAACGCGAAGACCTTTGTCGGGATTCCGCTGAAGATCCCCTACCGGGGCGACCTGGTGCTGCGGGGCGAGGCGGTCATTTCCTATCCGGATTTTGACCGGATCAACGAGGAGATCCCCGAGACGGAGGCCCGGTACAAGAACCCGCGCAACCTCTGCAGCGGCTCCGTGCGCCAGCTGAACAGCGAGATCACGGCAGCGCGCAGCGTCCGGTTTTTCGCCTTTGCCCTGGTGCAGGCGCCGGGCGTGGACTTTGCGGGCTCCCATGAAAAAGAGTTTGAATGGCTTGCAAAGCAGGGCTTTCCTGTGGTAGAGTATCGCGTGACTGACGGCGCGGGCCTTGACGAGGCGCTGGACTGGTTTTCCGGCAGGATCGCGTCCTACGAGATACCCTCCGACGGGCTGGTGGCCCTCTACGACGACATTGAATACGGCATTTCCCTCGGGCGGACGGCAAAGTTCCCGCGCAACGCGATGGCCTTTAAATGGAAGGACGAGCTGCGCGAGACGACCCTCCTTGAAGTGGAGTGGAGCCCCTCCCGCACGGGCCTGATCAATCCGGTGGCGGTCTTTTCCCCCGTTGAGCTGGAGGGAACGACGGTCAGCCGGGCGAGCGTGCACAATGTGAGCATCGTGCGCTCCCTTGCCTTAGGGCTCGGGGACGTGATCACGGTCTACAAGGCCAACATGATCATCCCCCAGATCGCGGACAACCTGACGCGCAGCGGAACGCTGCCCATCCCGGAGACCTGTCCGGTCTGCGGCGGCCCGACGAGCATCCACGCGGAAAACGGCGCGGAGACGCTCCACTGCGAAAATCCGGACTGCCAGGCCAAAAAGATCAAGGCCTTTACCCTGTTTGTGAGCCGCGACGCGATGAACATCGACGGCCTCTCCGAGATGACGCTGGAAAAGCTGATCGGCGCGGGCCTCATCCACAGCTTCGCGGATATTTTCCGGCTCGCTGACCATGCCGACAGGATCGCGGGCATGGAGGGCTTCGGGGAGAAGTCCTGCACCAACCTGCTGGAGGGCATTGAGCGGGCAAGGCATACCACCCTGCCGCGCCTTCTGTTCGCGCTGGGTATTCCGAATGTCGGTGCATCGAACGCGAAGGTGATCTGCCGCGCCTTTGATTACGACCCCGCCCGGGTCGCCTCGGCCCCGGCCGAAGCCCTCGCCGCGGCGGACGGCATCGGACCGGTGATCGCCCGGTCGGTCACGGACTGGTTTGCCGATGAAAAGAACAGGGAGAGCTTTGAGGCCCTTCTGGCAGAGCTTGTCCTGGAGGAGCCGGAGCGCGACGCGGCCCAGTCCCTCGCGGGAAAGACCTTCGTCATCACCGGCAGCGTACATCATTTCGCGAACCGCAGCGCCGCGAAGGCCGCCATCGAGGCAGCCGGCGGGAAGGTGAGCGGATCCGTGTCCGCGAAGACCGATTTTCTTGTCAATAACGATACCGCCTCCGGTTCGGCAAAGAACCGGGCGGCGAAGCAGCTGCAGATCCCAATCATTACTGAAGAGCAGCTTCTTGCCATGCTCGGGGAGGAATAAGCCTTCCCGCCGGCAGGGGCTGCAAAGAGGAGAGAGCGAACATGCCTATCCGCGTGCAGAACGATCTTCCGGCGCGGGAGATCCTGGAAAGAGAAAACATCTTCGTGATGGATGAGAAGCGGGCCGAGAGCCAGCAGATCCGTCCTCTGGAGATCGTTATCCTGAACCTGATGCCTCTGAAAGAGGATACGGAGCTGCAGCTTCTGCGGTCCCTGTCCAATACGCCTCTGCAGGTGAGCGTGACCTTCCTGACGGTGGCTTCCCACCGCCCCAGGAACACCTCGATGAACCACCTGAACAAGTTCTACCAGACCTTCGAGGAGGTGCGCGACCAGGAATTCGACGGCTGCATCATCACCGGCGCGCCGGTGGAGCAGATGGAGTTTGAGGAGGTCGATTACTGGGAGGAGCTCAAGGAGATCTTCGCCTGGACAAAGACCAACGTGACGAGCACCATCCATCTGTGCTGGGGGGCGCAGGCGGCCCTCTACTATCACTACGGGATGCCCAAGCGCCGGCTGCCGAAAAAGCTGTTCGGCCTGTACTGGCATGAGGTGCGCAACCGCAAGATCCCCCTGGTCCGCGGCTTTGACGACCGCTTCCTCGCGCCCCACTCGCGCTACACGGAGGTGGCCAGGGACGATATCGCCGCCTGCGACGATCTGTTGATCCTCGCGGAATCGGCAGCGGCGGGCGTGTTCCTGTGCATGTCGAAGGACGGCAGGCAGATCTTTGTGATGGGACACCCGGAATATGACCGCGTGACCCTGGATTCGGAATACCGGCGGGACATCGGCAAGGGGCTGGACATCGACGTGCCCTATAACTATTACGCCGGGGACGATCCGGACAACCGGCCGCTGCTGATGTGGCGCGCCCACGCGAACAATCTGTATACGAACTGGATCAATTATTATGTCTACCAGATCACCCCGTACTCCCTGGGCAAGTACCGCTTCGCGAAGCCGAGCCCGGTGGACGCGGAATCCTGGGAGAGGGAGAAGGCACAGGAAGGATCCGGACAGGAGGATGGCAAAACATGCTGAAACAGGTTTCTATATTTGCGGCTAACGAGAAGGGCGCCATGCAGAAGATCACCCAGCTGCTCGCGGACCGGGACATCAATATCTGGGGATCGGTCACCAACGACAGCGCCGAGTACGGCATCGTGCGCATGATCGTCTCCGACCCGGACCAGGCCAGGGATATTCTTGCCGAAGCCGGCTATCTTGTCCAGATGAACGAGGTCATGGGCGTCGAGCTGCCGGACGAGCCGGGCAGCCTCAACCGTCTGCTCGAGGCCTTCCGGGAAGGCAACATCAATGTGAGCTATATTTATCTGTCATTCAACCGGGATTCCGGCATGCCGGTCATGATCCTGCGCTCAGAGGATATCTGGGAGGCGGAGGACTGCATCCGGGGCAAAGGGTTTTCGTCACTGTGAGGAAGGAGCGCGCGCGTGGGAAGCATCGTTGAGGAAATCAGAAAAAGAAGGACATTCGCGATCATCTCGCACCCCGATGCGGGCAAGACGACCCTCACGGAAAAGTTCCTCCTCTACGGCGGCGCCATCAACCTGGCGGGCTCCGTAAAGGGCAAGGCGACGGCAAGGCACGCGGTCTCCGACTGGATGGAGATCGAGAAGGAGAGAGGTATCTCCGTCACCTCGTCCGTCCTGCAGTTCCATTTTGACGGCTACTGCATCAACATCCTGGATACCCCGGGCCACCAGGATTTCTCTGAGGATACCTACCGTACCCTCATGGCCGCGGATTCGGCGGTGATGGTGATCGACGCCTCGAAGGGCGTGGAGGCGCAGACGAGGAAGCTGTTCAAGGTCTGCGTGATGCGCCGCATCCCGATCTTTACCTTTATCAACAAGCTGGACCGGGACGCCAACGACACCTTCGACCTGCTCGATGACATCGAGAAGGAGCTGGGCATCGCGACCTGCCCGGTCAACTGGCCCATCGGCTCCGGCAAAAACTTCCGCGGCGTCTACGACCGGCAGCGGGGCGTGGTGATCACCTGCACGGACACGGAAAAGGGCACCAAGGAAGGCACGGTCACGGAATATCCGCTGGACTCCCCCGAGCTTCTCTCCTTTATCGGGGAGGAGGCCATGGAAAAGCTGACAGAGGAGATCGAGCTGCTTGACGGCGCCTCCGCCGAGTTCGACCAGCAGAAGGTCGACGCGGGACAGCTCTCCCCGGTATTCTTCGGATCCGCCCTGACCAACTTCGGCGTGGAGACCTTCCTGCACTATTTCCTGCAGATGACGGCGCCGCCCCTGGCGCGCATGTCCGACGCGGGCCTGATCGATCCGGTGAAGGAGCCCTTCTCCGCCTTTGTCTTCAAGATTCAGGCGAACATGAACCGGGCCCACCGGGACAGGATCGCCTTCATGCGCATCTGCTCCGGGCGGTTCGACGCCCAGGAGGAGGTCCTGCACGTGCAGGGCGCGAGAAGGATGCGCCTCTCCCAGCCCCAGCAGATGATGGCCCAGGAGCGCCACATCGTCGGGGAAGCGTACGCGGGGGACATCATCGGGGTCTTTGATCCCGGCATCTTCTCCATCGGGGACACGGTGTGCGACCCGGCAGTCAGGTTTGCCTTCGAGGGCATTCCCACCTTCGCGCCGGAGCATTTCGCCCGGGTGGCCCAGCTGGATACGATGAAGCGCAAGCAGTTCATCAAGGGAATCACGCAGATCGCCCAGGAGGGCGCCATCCAGATCTTCAAGGAGCCGGGCAGCGGCATGGAGGAGATCATCGTGGGCGTCGTGGGCGTGCTGCAGTTCGACGTGCTCAAATACCGGCTGGAGAACGAGTACAACGTGGACATCCGTCTGGATCCGCTGCCCTACGAGTACATCCGCTGGATCGAGAACCCGGAGATCGACCTGGATTCCCTGGTGGGCACCTCGGACATGAAGAAGATCCTCGACCTGAAGGACCGCCCGCTGCTCCTGTTCGTGAACAGCTGGTCCGTGGGCATGGTGCTCGACCGCAACCCCGGCCTTTCTCTGTCGGAGTTTGGACGAAGCTGAGTTACTATTCACGGCCGGTACGGAAGCAGGTTCTGCCTCGTCGTGCTCGCACGTAAGAGGCAGGTCCTGATTTCGGACCAGGCCTGCGAAGCAGGAACCGGCCCCACAGCCACAGACAAAAGCGCCGAAGGCGCGGCAGACGTACGAAGTACGGATGGTCTGTGGCCTGGGGGAGGCGGGGCCGTGAATAGTAACTGTGTAAAACACCCCCGACTTGCAAAGGCAGCGTGGGATAGTGTATGATAGGAATAATCTGATGTATATTGTATAGTTCTTTCGATGGAGGGCAGGGCTATGGCAAATAACGGAAATGCCGAGACACATACAAGCACCATTGAGACGGCAGGCGGCTACGGCGAAGTGAAGATCGCGGACGAGGTCGTGGCGATCATCGCCGGACTGGCGGCCTCCGAGGTGAAGGGCGTTGCGTCCATGGCTGGCAATGTGACGCGGGACCTGATCGAGAAGCTGGGCGTGAAGAGCCTTTCCAAGGGCGTGCGCGTCTCCGTTCAGGACCGTGAGGTGAAGGTGGCCATGAACATCAACGTGCGCTACGGCTACCAGGTCCCGGAGGTCTCCGCGGAGATCCAGGACAAGGTCAAAACGGCGATCGAGACGATGACGGGGCTTACCGTCACGGAAGTGAATATCAAGGTTGTCAGCGTCGCGATGGACGGCAAATAAACAGAACATACCGCGCGGCGTTTCGCTGCGTGCGCAGAGGGCTGCTGCGGTACGGGTCCTTCCCGTGCCGCAGCAGCCTTCGCAGTAAAAATAAAGGGAAGGATTAAACAGGGGTATGACGAGGCGACAGATCAGAGAGCATATTTTCCGCCTGCTGTTCCATGTGGATTTTTACAATTCGGACGTGACGGAGGAACAGGCGCAGCTCTACTTTGAGCAGATCCCGGAAGAGGATGGTGCCCTTCCGGCCTCCTTCTCCGACGAGGAGAAGACCTACATCGGGGAGAAGGCCGCCGCTGCGGCCGCGAAGATCCCCGAGATCGACGCCCTGATCGACGGCGTGGCCAGAAACCGCGACCAGAGGGGCTGGAAAACGACCCGCATGGGAAAGGCGGAGCTGACCATCCTCCGGCTGGCGGTCTACGAGATCCGCTATGACGACGACGTGCCCGCAGGGGTGGCGATCAACGAGGCGGTCGAGCTCGCGAAGAAATACGGACCGGAAGGGTCGGCGGCCTTTGTCAACGGCGTACTGGCGAAGATGGCATGAGCCAGGTCTATTCCGTCGGCTATGTCAGCCGGTACATCCAGAACATGTTCAGCCAGGACTTTTTCCTGGAGAAGGTGAACGTGCGCGGAGAGGTCAGCAACTGCAAATATCACCAGACGGGAAACATCTACTTTTCCCTGAAGGATGAGGAGGCCGTGATCAGCTGCATGGTCCACGTTTCCCGGCGGGAGGGCGTGCCCTTCCATCTGGAGGACGGCCAGCGGGTGGTGGCGGCCGGCGCCGTGCGCCATTACATCAAGGGCGGACAGTACCGGCTCTATGTGAGCCAGATCCGCCGGGACGGCCTGGGGGAGCTCTACGAGCGCTTTGAGGCGCTCCGCCGCGAGCTCGCCGAGATGGGCATGTTTGATCCCGTCTACAAGAAGCCGCTCCCGAAATACCCGCGCACGGTCGGCGTGGTGACGGCCCCGACCGGTGACGCCATCCACGATATCATCGTGAACGCGAGAAGGCAGGATCCGGGCATCCGGATCATTGTCGCGCCTGCGAAGGTGCAGGGGGAGGGCGCTGCCGCCAGCATCGCGGCGGGCATCCAGGCCCTGGACGAGTACGGCGTGGACGTGATCATCGTCGGGCGCGGCGGCGGGTCCATCGAGGACCTGTGGGCGTTCAACGAGGTGGAGACGGCGGAGGCGATCTTTGCCTGCCGCACGCCGGTGGTGACGGGTATCGGCCATACAAAGAACGGGACGATCGCGGACCTGGTCGCGGACCTGTCCGCTTCGACGCCCAACGGTGCGGCCGTGGCGGCGGTCCCGGATGTGAGACAGATCCTGGCGGACCTGGGGGCAAGGCGCGAGCGGCTGCAGAGCCGCATGGAGCTCTCGCTCCGACAGGCCCAGGGGCGGCTTGCCCAGGAAAAGATGCGCCTTAAACTGCACAGCCCCGGAGCCCGGGTCAGGGAGCAGAAGGGGGCGCTGGCCGCTAAGGAAGAGATCCTGAGGCGGCTGATGACCAGAAAGCTGGAGAGCAGCGCCGCAAAGCTCGCGCTGGACAAAGAGCGGCTGCGGGCGTTGGATCCCCTTACCCGGCTGGAGCAGGGCTACGCCTATGTGGAGGACGCCGCAGGCGGCAGGATAAGCCGGGCGGCCCAGGCCGAGGCCGGACAGACCATCTTTGTGCGCTTTGGCGACGGCAGCCTGGAAGCCGTGGTAACGGGGAAGGAAATGAGGATCGACGATGGAGAAGACCGAAGAGAAACGCGCTGAGGGCGCAAAGGAAGAGACCCTCGAGGAAGCGTTTGCGCGGCTTGACGGACTGATCAGGAAGCTGGAGGATGCGGAGACCCCGCTGGAAGAGTCCTTTTCGCTCTACCGGGAGGGGATGGAGATCCTGCGCGGCTGCGAAGAGAAGATCAGCCTGGTGGAGAAGAAAGTCCTGATGCTGGAGGAAAACGGTGAGTGTACACAGTTTTGAGGAAGAGCTCCTTGCGGAGATCGGCAGAGCAAATGATATACTGGAGGCCTACCTGCCCATGCCGGGCGGGGAACAGGCTACCCTGACCGAGGCCATGCGCTACAGCGTGCTGGCAGGCGGAAAGCGGCTGCGTCCCATCCTGATGCGCCGCGCCTATCAGATGTTCGGCGGCAGCGGCCGGGTGGTCGAGCCCTTCATGGCGGCGATCGAGATGGTGCACACCAGTTCCCTGGTGCACGACGACCTGCCTGCCCTGGACAATGACGACCTGCGGCGCGGCCGGGAGACGACCCACCGCCGCTACGGCGAAGCCTTCGGCGTTCTGGCGGGGGATGCCCTGCTGAACCTTGCCTACGAGACGGCGGCCGGTGCCTTTCTGACGGATCCCGGGTGCACCAGGACCGGGGAGGCCCTTGCCATCCTCGCCCAGAAGAGCGGATTTTCCGGCATGCTGGGCGGCCAGTCCGTGGACGTGGAGATGGAGGGACAGCCGCTGTCCGAAAAGCAGCTGGACTTTATTTACCGGTTAAAGACAGGGAGGCTCTTTGAGGCTGCCCTGATGGTCGGCGCCGTGCTGGCGGGGGCTTCCCGGGAGGATGTGCGCCGGATGGAAGAGGTGGGCGAAGCCATGGGGCTCGCGTTCCAGATCAGGGACGATATCCTGGACCTGACCGGGACGCAGGAAGTGATCGGCAAGCCCATCCGCAGCGATGTAAAAAACAGCAAAACGACCTGGGCCGTGCTTTACGGGCCGGAGGCCGCGGCGGAGCGGGCAGATGAGCTGACGCGGACCGCCCTGGCAGTCCTGGACGAAGCGGGGGCGCGGGACGATTTCCTGTGGGAACTGATCCGAAGGCTCGCCTCAAGGCAGTTCTGACGCGTCAGCGAAAACAACTACCCTGGAGGGGTTATGATACTTGAACAGATCAATCAGGCGGGTGACGTCAAGAAGATCGACCGCAGGGATCTGGGCCTTCTCGCGGATGAGATCCGCCAGTTTCTGATCAGCTCGATCAGTGAGACCGGCGGACATCTGGCCTCGAACCTCGGCGTCGTGGAGCTGACGATCGCCCTGCATCGCGTACTGGATCTGCCGCAGGACAAGCTGATCTGGGACGTGGGGCACCAGTCCTATACGCATAAGATCCTGACCGGCAGGAAGGAGGGCTTCGGGCAGCTTCGCCGCTACGGCGGCATGAGCGGTTTCCCGAAGAGGAGAGAGAGCGGCTGCGACGCGTTCGACACCGGCCACAGCTCCACCTCCATTTCGGCGGGCCTCGGCTTCGTGCGGGCGCGGGACCTTCTGGGCGAAAACTACCACATCGTCTCGGTGATCGGGGACGGGTCCATGACGGGCGGTATGGCCTACGAAGCGCTCAACAACGCGGCGCAGGCTAAGAGCAACCTGATCATCGTGCTCAACGACAACCAGATGTCCATCTCCCGGAACGTGGGCGGCCTGTCGACCTACCTGGGAAGCCTGCGCACGGCGGACGCGTACACCAGCCTGAAGGCGGGTGTCGAGCAGGCGCTGGGCAAGATCCCCGTCGTCGGCCAGCCGATGGTGGAGGGCCTGCGCGTCACCAAGAACGGAATCAAGCAGCTGGTCATCCCCGGGATGTTCTTTGAGGATCTGGGGATCAAATATCTCGGACCGGTCGACGGACACGACATTGCCGCGATGGAGCGCCTCCTGCAGGAGGCGATGCGGGTGCGCGGCCCGGTGGTCGTCCATGTGCGGACGATCAAGGGCAAGGGCTACGGCCCGGCCGAGCGCCATCCGGAGCGGTTCCACGGGGCGGAGCCCTTCGACATCGAGACCGGCAAGCCAAAGAAAAAGAAAACTGTCCCCTCATACACCGACGTCTTTTCCGATGCGATGTGCCGGGAGGCGGAGCGGCATCCGAACCTGGTGGCGGTCACCGCCGCCATGGCGGACGGCACGGGGCTGTCGAAATTTGCGAAGCTCTATCCCGACCGCTTCTTCGACGTCGGGATCGCGGAGGGTCACGCGGTGACCTTTGCCGCCGGAATGGCAGCGGGGGGACTGCGGCCCGTGGTGGCGGTATATTCCTCCTTTTTGCAGAGGGGCTTTGACCAGATCATCCACGACGTTTGCATCCAGAACCTGCCGGTGGTCTTCGCGGTGGACCGGGCCGGACTGGTGGGAAGCGACGGGGAGACCCATCAGGGACTCTTTGATCTTTCCTATCTGTCCATGATCCCGAACCTGACCGTGATGGCGCCGAAGAACGGCTGGGAGCTGAGAAAAATGCTGCGCTTCGCCCTGACCCTGGACGGGCCCTCGGCGATCCGCTATCCGCGCGGCGAAGCCTGCGCGCTGATGACAGACTGGAAAAAGCCGGTGCGCCTCGGAGAGGCGGAGATCCTCTATGATGAGACAGACGTCGCCCTGATCGCGGTGGGCAGCATGGTCAGCACGGGACTTGAGGTGCGGGAGAGACTGCGCGCCCTGGGCTTTTCCTGCTCGCTGATCAACGCCCGGTTCGTCAAGCCGCTGGATGAGAAGATGCTGCTGGCCTGCGCGAAGGACCACAAGCTGATCGTGACCCTGGAGGAGAATGTGCGCAGCGGCGGCTTCGGGGAGCGGGCGGCGGACGTGCTGGCCCAGCTGGGGAGCACGGCCAGGGTGATGCAGATCACCCTGCCGGACGACTACATCGAGCACGGCAGCGTTGACCTGCTGCGCCGGGAGACCGGGACCGACACGGAGAGCATCGTGCGGGACATCACCGCGGCCGGCCTGCTGCTGCGCCGCCCGGCCAACAACTAACAATAAAGGGATGACAGAATGAAAGAACGGTTGGATGTACTGGTCTGCGCGCGGGGGCTCGCCGCCTCGAGGGAGAAGGCGAAGGCCCTGATCATGGCAGGACAGGTCTATGTCGACGGACAGAAGGAAGATAAGGCGGGTTCCCTCTTTGACCAGGGGGCCGCGATCGAGGTGCGCGGACCTGTGCTCAGATACGTGAGCCGGGGCGGCCTCAAGCTGGAAAAGGCCATGGCCGAGTTTCCGGTGACGGTGGAGGGAAAGACCTGCATGGATGTGGGCGCCTCCACGGGCGGCTTCACCGACTGCATGCTCCAGAACGGTGCGGAAAAAGTCTACGCGGTGGATGTCGGCCGGGGGCAGCTTGACTGGAAACTGCGCAATGACCCCAGGGTCGTCTGCATGGAAAAGACGAACATCCGCTACCTGACGCCGGATATGATCGGGGAGAAGCCCTCCTTCGCCTCGGTCGATGTTTCCTTTATCTCCCTGACGAAGGTCCTCATCCCGCTGCGGGAGCTCCTGACCGATCAGGCCGACGTGGTCTGCCTGATCAAGCCCCAGTTTGAGGCGGGACGGGAAAAGGTCGGGAAAAAGGGCGTGGTCCGGGACCCGGCGGTCCATGTGGACGTGATCGAAAAAACACTGGCCTTTGCCGGCGCGGCGGGGTTTGCGGTCTGCGGACTCACCTTTTCGCCGGTCAAGGGACCGGAAGGCAATATCGAATACCTTGTCTGGCTCTCGCGCGGGAAGGAGCAGCCTGAGGCTGCCGGAACAAGCGCGGAGCAGGTCACACGGGAGGCGCATCTGGCCCTCGACAAAGGAGAAGCGTGAACAGTTTTTATATCATCACGAACCAGGAAAAGGACCCGGGCTTTGCCGTGACGGAGCAGATCCGGGAGTACCTGACCTCACGCGGAAAAACCTGCACGGTGCAGGGGGAGACCCCGGCGGATGACGCGCCCCACGGCTACCGGTATACGGATGCGGGACGGCTTCCCGGGGATGTGGACTGCGTCCTCGTCCTCGGCGGCGACGGCACCCTGCTGCAGGCCTCCAGAGATCTGGTGAGCACGGGCCTGCCGCTGCTGGGCATCAACCTCGGCACCCTCGGCTACCTGGCCGAGATCGACCGGGGGAGCCTGACCGGGGCGCTGGACCGGCTCGTTTCCGGGCAATTCGACATCGAGGAGCGGATGATGCTGCGCGGCGTCGCTTCCGACGCCGGAGCGAGGACCATGAATGACGTGGCCCTCAATGATATCGTCATCGCCCGCAGCGGCGCCCTCGGCGTGATCGACCTGAAGCTGTACGTGGACGGATCATTCCTGTGCGCCTACCGCGCTGACGGCATCATCGTGTCGACGCCCACGGGCTCGACGGGCTACAGCCTGTCCGCAGGGGGACCCGTGGTGTCCCCGTCGGCTTCGCTGATTCTGCTGACGCCGCTGGCCCCGCATACCTTAAACTCCAGACCGCTCATCCTGCCGGATGACGTGGAAGTGACCGTGGAGATCGCGGGCGGCGAGGCGGCCGTCACCTTCGACGGCGACACCGGCATGCCCGTCGGACCGGGCAGCCGCATCCGGATCAGGCGCTCCGCGCAGCGCACACGCCTGATTAAAGTCAATAACACCAGCTTCGTGGAATTGCTGCGGAGTAAAATGAATTAAAAACGTTCCCATTCACGGGCTGACAAAAGCAGGCCCTGTCCCGATGTGCTTGCACATGAGGGACCGTGAATGGGTAGAGAACAGAAACAAGTAAATACATGCAGGGGGAAAAAAGGAGATGAAAATCGACAGGCACGCGAGGATTCTGGAACTGATCAGCCAGTATGACATTGAGACCCAGGAGGAACTGGTCGAGTATCTGAACAGGGAAGGGTTTAAGGTCACGCAGGCGACCATTTCGAGGGATATCCGGGCTTTGCGCCTGACCAAGATCCAGTCCGGCAGCGGGAAGCAGAAATACGCCCCGGTGCAGGCGGGCACGGCGGAGATGAATGAGAAGTACCTGCGCGTCCTGCGGGACGGCTTCGTATCCATGGATATGGCGCAGAACATTCTGGTCGTCAAGACGGTGTCCGGGATGGCCATGGCGGTGGCGGCCGCCATCGACGCCATGCACTGGCCGCAGGTCGCGGGCTGCATTGCCGGGGACGATACCATCATGTGCGCGGTCAAGAGCGCCAGGGAGACCCTGGAAGTGATGGATCAGATCCGCAGGATCGTACAGCAGGGCGCAAAATGATCCGTCCCGGAAGATAACGATAACGGCGCGGACGGGAGAGAGCGGGAAGAAAGTTATGCTGCTTGGCATTCATGTAAAGAATATGGCGCTGATCCGCGAGGAGGAAGTGGAGCTCGGCCCCGGCCTGAATATCCTGACAGGCGAGACCGGCGCGGGCAAATCCATCCTGATCGGCGCGGTGAATGTGGCGCTGGGGAACGGGAATTTCCGTGACTTTGTGCCGGAGAACGAGAATTACGCCCTGGTGGAGCTCACCTTTGAGACGGGGCGGGAAACAGTACTGGAAAAAATGCGGGAGCTGGATATTCCGGACGGCGACGGCCTGATCACCCTTTCCCGCCGCTGGCAGAGCGGGCGGAGCGTGAACCGGATCAACGGGGAGACCGTGAGCCTCGCCGCGCTGCGCCAGGTGGCGGCCGAACTGATCGACATCCACGGGCAGAGCGAGAACCAGTCCCTGCTTTATCCGAAGAACCATCTGCGCATCCTGGACAGCTTCGCCCACCGCGGGCTGGGGGACCTGCCGGACAGGTGCGCCGGGGCTTTCAGCGAGCTGAAAGCGGCGCAGAAGGAGCTGAAGGAGGCGCTTGCGGCCTCCGGGGACAGGAGCCGCCGCGCGGACCTTCTGGCCTACGAGATCGGGGAGATCACCGACGCCGCCCTGAAGGAAGGGGAGGATGAGGAGCTGGAGCAGCGCTTCCGCCTGCTTTCCAGCGGACAGAAGATCGTGGAGACCCTATCCGCCGTCCGGAACCTGGTCAGCGGCGACGAGGGCGCCGGGGAACAGATCGGGCCCGCGGTGCGCAGGATGATGGACATCGGCGGACTGGACGAGCGGATCGATTCCCTCTCCGGCGAGCTTTCCGAGATCGAGCAGATGCTGGACGATTTTGCCCGGGGTCTTGCGGACTATATGGATGATTTCTCCTACGACGAGGAGGAGTTTGCCGCGGTCGGGGAGCGCCTCGACCTGATCAACCGCCTGAAGGCGAAATACGGCAGGACGATCGGCGATATCCTCGCCTACCGGGACGAGCGGCAGGCGCAGCTCGAGCAGCTGGAGAACTACGACGCCTACGTGCAGGGTCTGGAAAAGAAGGCGCAGCAGGCAGAAAAGGCGTATTTCGCGGCGGCGGAGAAGATCACGAAGATCCGCCGGGAGGCGGCGCCCCGCCTTGCGGCGCTGATGCAGGAGTCGATGCGCGACCTCAACTTCCCGTCGGTGCGCTTTTCCATCGAGATCAGCGCCCTCGAAGAGCCGTCGGCCTCCGGCATGGACAGCGCGGCCTTCCTGATCAGCCTCAACGAGGGCGTGTCCCTGCGGCCCATGCAGGACGTGGCCTCCGGCGGCGAGCTGTCCAGAATCATGCTGGCGATCAAGGCCGTCATGGCGGACCAGGATCAGACCGACGCCCTCATCTTTGACGAGATCGATACCGGCATCAGCGGGCGGACCGCCCAGAAGGTGTCGGAGAAAATGGCCCTCATCGCCGCTTCCCGCCAGGTGATCTGCATCACCCATCTGGCGCAGATCGCGGCCATGGCGGACCGGCATATGCTGATCGAAAAGACGGTGGAAGAGGGGATCACCCGCACCCACATCCGGCCCCTGGATGAGCAGGAGAGCCGGGAGGAGCTGGCGAGGATCCTGGGCGGAGCGGAAATTACCTCCACCGTGCTCGGCAGCGCTGCGGAAATGAAGACAATGGCAGAAAAGATAAAAGAGACCTGTCGGAAAAAGAGTAGGAAGGAGTGAAGAAAATGGAACTGGTATATGCGGATCAGGAGGAATTCCATCTGAAGATCAAAAAGGGGGACGTCGGACGTTTTGTGATCCTGTGCGGGGATCCCGGACGCTGCGAGAAGATCGCCCGCTATTTTGATGATCCTGTTTTTGTCGGATCGAACCGGGAATACACGATCTGGTCCGGCACGCTGGGCGGCGTGAAGGTCAGCACCTGCAGCACCGGCATCGGCGGCCCCTCCGCGGCCATCGCCCTTGAGGAGCTGATCCACTGCGGCGCCGATACCTTTATCCGCGTCGGGACCTCCGGCGGTATGGCGGTAGAGGTAAAGGGCGGCGACCTGGTGATCGGGACGGCGGCCATCCGCATGGAAGGCACGTCCAAGGAATATGCCCCCATCGAGTACCCGGCCGTGGCCGACCATGAGGTCGTGCAGGCCCTGATCGAGGCCGCGAAGGAAGTGCCGCAGACGGCTCACGTCGGCGTTCTCCAGTGCAAGGACAGCTTTTACGGGCAGCACGATCCGGATTCGATGCCGGTCGGCTATGAGCTCAAGGATAAGTGGGATGCCTGGGTGCGCTGCGGCGCGATGGCCAGCGAGATGGAATCGGCGGCCCTGTTCATTGTGGGAAGCGTGCGGCGCGTCCGCGTCGGCAGTATCATGACCGTTTTCGCAAACCAGACCAGGCGGGCCATGGGGCTCGACGACCCGAAGGATTACGACACCGACGCGGCGATCCGCGTGGCCGTCGGGGCGATGCGCATCCTTGCCGCCGAAAGCGCCCGATAAAGGCCGATCCGGTCTTTTCAATGACCGGCGGATACGGTATAATGTTATTGGTTTCCTGCAGATGATACCGGGCGCGCGGGCGCCGCGGCAATCAGGGAGGTTGATTACATGAAGAAAATTATCTTTATCTCTTCGGAAGGCGTTCCGTTCATTAAGACCGGCGGCCTTGCCGATGTGGTCGGATCATTGCCTAAATGCTTCAATAAGGACGAGTATGATGTGCGCGTTATCCTGCCGAAGTACATGTGCATGGCCGAGGAGTGGAAGGCGAAGATGAACTACGTGACCCACTTCTACATGGATCTGGCCTGGAGGTCCCAGTATGTGGGCATCCTCGAGACACAGTATGACGGAATCACCTACTACTTCATCGATAACGAGTACTATTTCTCCGGACCCAAGCCCTACGGCAATATCTACCAGGACATCGAGAAATTCGCGTTTTTCTCCAAAGCAGCCCTGTCCGCCCTGCCCGTGATCGGCTTCAAGCCCGACATCGTGCACGTTCACGACTGGGAGACCGGCCTTATCCCGGTCTACCTCAAGGATAAGTTCCATGAGGGAGAGTTCTTCCGCGACATGAAGTCCGTCATCACCATCCACAACCTGAAATTCCAGGGCATCTGGGACATGAAGACGGTCAAGGACATCACGGGACTTCCCGCCTACTACTTCGCGCCGGACAAGCTGGAAGCCTACGGCGACGCCAACTATCTCAAGGGCGGCATCGTCTACGCCGACGCCGTGACCACGGTCAGCGACACCTACGCGGAAGAGATCAAGACCCCGTTCTACGGCGAGCGTCTTGACGGCCTGATGAGAGCCCGCTCCAACGTGCTGCGCGGCATCGTCAACGGCATCGACTACGATGAGTACAACCCCGAGACGGACAAGCTGATCGAGAAGAACTACAGCGCCCGCAATTTCCGCAAGGAGAAGGTCAAGAACAAGAGGGCCCTGCAGAAGGAGCTTGGCCTGGAGCAGGACGAGAAGAAGTTCATGATCGGCATCGTCTCCAGACTGACGGACCAGAAGGGCTTCGACCTGATCGCCTACATGATGGACGAGATGTGCCAGCTCGACGTGCAGTTCGTGGTGCTGGGCACCGGCGAGGAGCGCTACGAGAACATGTTCCGTCACTTTGCCTGGAAGTATCAGGGCAAGGTCTCCGCGAACATCTATTACTCCGAGCAGCTTTCCCACAAGATCTACGCGTCCTGCGACGCCTTCCTGATGCCGTCGCTGTTTGAGCCCTGCGGACTGTCCCAGCTGATGAGCCTGCGCTACGGCACCGTGCCGATCGTCCGCGAGACCGGCGGCCTCAAGGATACCGTCGAGCCCTACAACGAGTACGAGAGCACCGGCACCGGCTTCTCCTTCGCGAACTACAACGCCCATGAGATGCTCTACACCGTCAAGTACGCGATGGACGTCTACTACAACCGCAAGCGCGAGTGGAACAAGATCATCGACCGCGGCATGGCGAAGGATTTCTCCTGGGAGACTTCGGCACGCAAGTATGAGGCGCTCTACGACGAGCTGCTCGGCTGCTGAACCATATGTACAACCGGTAATCATGTTCTGGTGTCAACTGGCTCTTGAATTTTCGGGCCGGATTCGATACAATGTATGTCAGGTCAAAAGGAGGCTGCGATAAGCAGGCCTTCCTCTGGCGGCAGCAATTTATCTACATTCACTTTTTTTAGGAGGAAATGAAGTATGGCAGTAAAAGTTGCAATTAACGGATTTGGCCGTATCGGACGTCTTGCGTTCAGACAGATGTTTGGCGCGGAAGGTTTTGAAATCGTTGCGATCAACGATCTGACCTCCCCGAAGATGCTTGCCCACCTGCTGAAATATGACAGCACCCAGGGCAGATACGAGAAGGCCGAGACCGTCTTCGCCGGTGAAGATTCCATCACGGTTGACGGTAAGGAAATCAAGATCTACGCTATCCCGGATGCCAACAATGCTCCGTGGGGTGAGCTTGGTGTTGACGTTGTTCTGGAGTGCTCCGGCTTCTATACCTCCAAGGCTAAGGCTCAGGCGCATATCAACGCTGGCGCTAAGTATGTCATCATCTCCGCTCCGGCCGGCAACGATCTTCCGACCATCGTTTACAATGTAAACCACGAGAAGCTCACCAAGGATGACCAGATCATCTCCGCTGCTTCCTGCACCACCAACTGCCTGGCTCCGATGGCGAAGGCCCTCAACGACTTCGCGCCGATCAAGTCCGGTATCATGTGCACCATCCACGCCTACACCGGCGATCAGATGACCCTGGACGGCCCGCAGAGAAAGGGTGACCTCAGAAGGTCCCGCGCTGCCGCCATCAACATCGTTCCGAACAGCACCGGCGCTGCGAAGGCGATCGGCCTGGTCATCCCGGAACTGAACGGCAAGCTCATCGGCGCTGCTCAGCGTGTTCCGACCCCGA
>CAMOKZ010000010.1 GCA_946618155.1 uncultured Lachnospiraceae bacterium
ATAGTACATTTTGACAAGTCACTATGCAAAAAAAGCTGCCGCAGCTTTACGCTGCAGCAGCTCTTTTCATCATCGTTAACCGCAGTAAGATCAGAGCTTAACTACGTTAGCGGCCTGCATGCCGCGCTGACCTTCGGTCAGATCGTAGGAAACAGCCTGGCCCTCTTCGAGAGTCTTGAAGCCTTCGCCCTGGATAGCGGAGAAATGTACAAAAACATCTTTTCCGTCTTCACCGGTGATAAATCCATAACCTTTTTCTGCGTTGAACCACTTTACCGTACCCTTGTTCATGCCTGGTACCTCCATTATAGAAATATGATTACTTGTATTCGGGTAAGAAAGAACCACCAGCTAAGACATAAGACAAACTGTCGAAATAGATCAAATCAAAACAGAACAGCCATGTGATATCCTGGAACCGTCATTCCTTATACCGCGAAATTGATTATATGCCCCGCTTGGCTTGATGTCAAGTCTAAATGCCCTTTGCGGGGCCCTCCGGGAACGCGGGAATCACTGATTTTTCCTCAGAATTCGGTCTCCTCCCAGTATTCCTCCTCCTCGTCGATGAAGCCCTCCGCATAGTCCTCCTCATCGGCGTCGTAGAAGGACATTTCGTCATCCTCCAGGCTGCCGTCATCGTACTCGATGACTTCGCCGTCTTCGAAGTCCTCCTCGATCATGCCGTCTTCGGCGGAGACCGGGGCGTCATAGAGGTCCGCGTTCAGGACGATGAAGCCTGCGGCCTTGTTCGTGTAGGCCTCCCAGACGAGGGCGCTCTTGCCGTAATCCACCGTCAGGTCCTCGACGGACTGGTACTGGTACTGCTCCGCAAGGTTCTCGGCGTAGGCTTCATATTCGGTATCCGTGAGGGTGAGGCCCTCGCGGCTGCAGACTGCACTGACGAAGAGCCGCTGGTTGACGGAGTAGATGACCTCCTCCTTGATGCCCTCGTCGGTCAGGCCGAAGTTCTCGTAGAGCTCTTCGTTGGACATGCCGAACTGGGCAGCGAAGCTTTCGTAGCCGCTGCGCACTTCCTCGGAAACGCTGTCGTAGAGCTGGTCCGGCCAGCCGTCGAATTTGCATTCGTCCATGGCGGCGTTGAGCGCGTTGAGCATCGTCTCCTGGTCGGCCTGCTCGGCGTAGCGGGCGGTCAGCTCCTCGCGCAGGGCGGTCTCAAAGGCTTCCTTGGAGTCGTAGCCGAGGGTGGTGGTAACGAAGTCATCCGTGTATTCGGGGACGACAGACTCGGAAACGGCCGTGACGGTCACGTCAAAGTCGATCGTTTTGCCGATCCAGTCCTCGTTGTAGGTATTGTCGGCGGTGAAGGCGATGGTGAAGCTGGCGGCGTCGCCGGCCTTCTTCCCGGTCAGCTCCGCGTCGAACTCCTGGCCGAACTCCTCGTAGCCGAGTTCATAGGAATACTCCTCCTCGTCGATGACGGGCTCGCTCTCGCCCTCGGCAACGGCCTTTACCGTGAGGGTGAGGGTGTCGCCGAATTCGCTGGCCCGGTCGACCTGCTGCATTCTCGCGTACTCGTAGCGGATGTTCTCGATCTCGTACTCGACCTCGCCGTCGGTGAGCTCATACACCGGATGGGCGACGGAGAGTCCCTTCAGGTTGCCGAGGGTAACATATTTTTCTGCGTCCTCGACCAGGTAGCCGGTGATCACATGGCTTTCCTCGGTCTGGGCCTGGGTCTGCGGCGTCTCGTCCTTGCCGCTGCTGCATCCGCCGGCGGTAAGGGCGGCCAGAGACAGGAGCAGTGCTGCGGACAGGATATTTTTCTTTTTCATTGTCTTTACTCCTTTTCCTGCGGGTGTATCGTACTGCTTCATCTTATCACATCCGGGGCGCTCCGGGCAAGAAGCCGGACAGGGCTGTTACTATTCACGGCCGGGTGCAAATAGTGTATGACAGAGCCGGGCAAACATGGTATAGTAGGGAAGTGACAGATCTGGGAAGCGCCGGGAACGGCGTTTTTCTTCGGAACGGACAGGCGCCCCGGGCGCCGTGGGGAGGACGGTTCCGCAATGGATGGAAAGGGAATGATCAGGCTGCCGGACAAGGTGCGCCGCATCCTGCAGGTGCTGCGGGAGAACGGCTTCGAGGCCTATGCCGTCGGCGGCTGTGTCAGGGACAGCATACTGGGACGCGAGCCCAGTGACTGGGATATTACGACAGCGGCGGCTCCGCAGCAGGTCAAGGCTCTGTTCGGGCATACGGTGGATACCGGCATTGCCCACGGGACCGTGACGGTCATGATCGGCAAGGAAGGCTTTGAGGTCACGACCTACCGGGTGGACGGCAGTTATTCGGACGGGCGTCATCCCGACAGCGTTACCTTTACGCCGGATCTTAAGGAGGATCTCTGCCGGCGGGATTTCACGATCAACGCCATGGCCTACAGCGAGGAGGACGGCCTGGTCGACCTGTTCGGCGGCATGGAGGACCTCTCCCGCAGGGTGGTGCGCTGCGTGGGCAGCGCGTCAGAGCGTTTTCATGAGGATGCCCTGCGCATGCTGCGGGCGGTGCGCTTCGCGGCGCAGCTGGGCTTTTCCCTTGATGAGGAGGCGGCCGCGGCCATCCGGGCCCAGGCCGGGGACCTGCGGAAGGTGAGCGCGGAGCGGATCCGCGTGGAGCTGGAAAAACTCGTCACCTCGCCGGATCCCGGGATGCTGAAAACGGCCTGGGAGACGGGAATCACCGCGGTGGTGCTGCCCTGGTTCGACCGCATGATGGACCAGGTCCAGAACGGGAGCCATCATATTTATTCCGTCGGCGAGCATACCCTGGAGACGATGCGCAATATCCGGCCGGACAGGCTGCTGCGCTTTACCATGCTTTTCCACGATATGGGAAAGCCGGACTGCGCGGTCCGCACCCCGGACGGGATCTGGCATTTCCGGGGACACGCGGCAAAGAGCGCGGTGATCGCCCGGGAGATCACGGACATGCTGCGGTTTGACCGCGCCACCGCCGACAAATGCGTGCGGCTGGTGGCCGTGCACTCCCTCTACCCGGAGGCGACCCCCGCCGGCGTGCGCCGCGGCGCCGCGCAGACGGGACCCGACCTGTTCGGCCTCTTTCTCGAGGTCAAGCGGGCGGATATCATGGGCCAGAACCCGGCCGTGCAGGAGAAGAAGCTGGCATGGCTGGATAAGGTGGAGGCCCTGTGGCAGGAGATCCGGGAACGGGGCGACTGCCTTAAAGTAAGCGAACTGGCCATTTCCGGCAGCGACCTGATCCGGGACGGCGTAAAGCCGGGACCGGGCATGGGACGGCTGCTGGAAGCGCTGCTGGAGGAGGTCCTTGAGGATCCGTCCCTCAACCAGGCAGATCTTCTGTTGGAGAGGAGCAGGCAGCTGCGGCAATCCGGAGGCTTATAAGGGAACACGGATATAATCAGTGTTCCCTTAGAAAGGAGATAAGCAAGAATGAAATTTATTACGACACCGGTAAAAGGAATGAGCGATTTTCTGCCCGAGGATATGCGTCTGCGCGAGCATGTGCTGCGCCTCATCCGGGATACCTACGCGACCTACGGGTTCGAGGAGATCGGCACGCCCTGCATGGAGCACATCGAGAACCTCTCCGGTAAGGTCGGCGGCGAGAACGAGAAGCTGATCTTCCGCGTCTTAAAGCGCGGCCGCGAGCTGGAGAAGGGGCTGGCGACCGGTGAGCTCGCCGACTGCGGGATGCGCTACGATCTGACCGTTCCGCTGGCACGCTACTACGCGAGCCTGCGCAACCAGCTGCCCTCGCCCCTCAAGGCGCTGCAGATCGGCAACGTCTGGCGTGCGGATAAGCCCCAGAAGGGCCGCTTCCGCCAGTTTACCCAGTGCGATATCGACATCATCGGCGACGGCTCCGTGATGGCGGAGATCGAGCTGATCGGCGCCACCTGCGGCATGCTCACCCGCATCTTCTCCGAGGTGGGGATCACGGATTTCACGGTCCACATCAATGACCGCCGCATCCTGAAGGCCATGGCTGCGGGCGCGGGCTTTGCCCCGGAGCAGTACGACGACGTCTTCATTTCCCTCGACAAGATGGATAAGATCGGGGCGGACGGCGTGCGCGAGAGCCTGATCGATGACGGGTGCGCCCCGGAGGCGGCCGACCGCTATATTGCGATGTTCGGACAGCTTCAGCCGGAGGATACCGCCCAGGCCTTCTGCGCGAGAGTCTGCGGGGAAGAGGCGGCAAAGGCTGCGGAGCAGCTTGACCTGATCATGCACAGCGCGGGCACGATGACGGCCCCGGGCGTGCACCTTGCCTTTGATCCCACCCTGGTGCGCGGCATGTCCTACTATACGGGAACCATCTTCGAGATCACCATCGACGGCTACAATTTCTCCATCGCCGGCGGCGGCCGCTACGATGAGATGATCGGCCGCTTCAGCGGCCAGCAGGCGCCGGCCTGCGGCTTCTCCATCGGCTTCGAGCGCATCGTCACCATCCTGAAGGACCTGGGCTGGAAGGATCCGGACGGCGGCGCGAAGCGGGTAGCCTACCTGGTGGACGAGAAGGCGGGAAGCGAAAAGCTGATGGAAGTCTTCGCCAAGGCGGCCAGAGACAGGGCCGAGGGCATGACGGTATCCGTGCAGCCCCTCAGGAAGAATGCGAAATTCCAGGTCGAGACCCTCGAGAAGGGCGGGTACGACGAGGTGAAGAAGGTCTACGGGGATACCGAACTGTAATATGACCGGAAATGGGGCCCGGGAGGCGGCGCGCAGGGCGCCGGAATGCCATAAATCCCTTGACAAACAGGGCTTTCCAGTATATAAGTATTTAAGGGCATAATGCCATTTAACCAAGAGAATGATCTCTAGATTTACAGGAGGAAAGAAAAATGAATAAGAAAGAACTTGTTGCCGCGATCGCTGCGAAGTCCGAGATGACCCAGGCTGACGCACAGAAGGCACTGAAGGCGTTTGTCGAAGTCGTTACTGAAGAGCTGAAGAAGGGCGAGAAGGTCCAGATGGTCGGCTTCGGTACCTTCGAAGTCTCCGAGAGAGCTGCCAGAGAGGGCAGAAATCCCCAGACCGGCAAGAAGATGAAGATCAAAGCCTCCAAGGCGCCGAAGTTCAAAGCCGGCAAGGCCCTGAAGGACAGCATCAACTAATTTGTTTTTTCCTGTCTGACATGAGAATACGGCCGGGGCACGCATGCGTGCCCCGGCCCCTCTTACCTATGGAGGTGATGCGGAATGCGGCTGGATAAATATCTCAAGGTGTCCAGACTGATCAAGCGGCGCACTGTCGCCAATGAAGCCTGCGACGCGGGCAGGGTCCTCGTCAACGATAAGGTGGCGAAGGCTTCCCAGGAGGTAAAGCCGGGCGACATCCTGGAGATTCATTTCGGCACCAGGACGGTGAAGGCCGAGATCCTTCAGGTGACCGAGACGGTCCGCAGGGAAGAGGCTGCCGAGATGTTCAGATACCTGTAAAAACGGGTTGCATTTTTGCGCTAAAGCGTCTAAACTGTTTTGTATGGATCAGCATTTCGGTCCGGGAGGTATCTGCATGGCACATAAACAGAGGGTCCGGCTGAGCGCAGCCAACCGCGTCGGCATGTTCTGCATTGCCGCGGTCGTGATCGTTCTTGTCGTTGCTCTTGTCTACCAGAGCATGGGGCTTCGGAAAAAGAACGCGTCATACCGGGAGGGAATTCAGCAGGCGCAGGAACAGATCGCTGCCGAGCAGGAGCGCGCCGCGGAGCTGGAGAAACTTCCTGAATATACGCGGACGGACGAATACATCGAGAAGACGGCCAGAGAAAAGTTCGGGCTCGTCTACCCGGGCGAAGTGATCTTTAAGGCGGACAATGACTAAGAGGATGAGCAGCCATATTGCGGCGCTCATCCTCTTCGCTTAATAAAGGAAAACGGCAAGCGCATGGGAAATGAGAGTACGCTGTACGAAGAGGTGAAGGCCTTTATCCTGCGGGAGAAGATGATCGCCCCCGGGGAGACGGTGGTGGCCGGCGTTTCCGGAGGCCCGGATTCGGTCTGCCTGCTTCATCTTCTTGCCCTGCTGCGCGGCGAGATGGAGTTTGGGCTGCGGGCGGCCCACCTTGAGCATGGCCTCCGGGGGGAAGCCTCCCTGGCGGACGCTGCCTTTGTGGAGGATCTGTGCAGGACCCTGAACGTGCCCTGCCGGGTGCGCCGGCGGGATGTGGGGGCCCTTGCACGGGCGGCGGGCAGGTCCTGCGAGGAGCAGGGGCGGTTCGAGCGCTACGCCCTGTTTGAGGAAGAGCTGGCAGCCGCCGGCGGCGGGAAGATCGCGGTCGCCCACAACCGGGACGACCAGGCGGAGACCCTTCTGCTCAACCTGGCGAGGGGGAGCGGGCTTAAGGGCCTCTGCGGCATGCGTCCCGTCCGGGGCAGGATCATCAGACCCCTTCTGGAGACCGGCAGGGACCGGATCGAGGCGTGGCTTTCCGCCCGGGGCATTCCCTGGCGGGTGGATGAGACCAACGCCGGGATGGACTTTGCCCGCAACCGGGTGCGTCAGGTCATCCTTCCCCAGCTGAAAGAACTGGTCAACGAAAAAGCACCGCAGCATCTGGCGGCAGCGGCCGGTTACCTGCAGGAGGCCGACGACTACCTGGAGGAAGCCGCGGACCGTTTCCTGAAAGAAAACGCCGTGATGCAGGAGAGCCCGAAACGGGCCGGCGTCCCGGCGGGACTGCTCGCGGGCGAGGCGCCGGCGGCAGCCCTCTACATCCTGCGGGGACTTGTTCACCTGGCAGCGGGGGAAAACGGCGCCCAGGGCCTGACCGGCGTCCACTACGCCCTGATGAAGGAGGCCTGCGCCCTTCCCTCCGGAAAGGGCTTTGACCTTCCCGGAGGCCTTCGCGCTGCGCGGGAGGGGGAGATGCTCTGGCTTTCCCGCGGGGACGGCCCGGCGCAGCAGGAGGAGGCGGCACCGGAGCCGGTCCGGATCTCCCTGACCGGGGACGGGACCTACCGGTTCGGCGGGAATTTGTACGAAGTTCGCGTCGGAGAGCCCGGAAGGTTCGGTGATTTTACGGCCCAAAAGAAGTATACGAAAGTAATCTCCTGTGATACAATACAGAATACGGTCTGCCTGAGACTGGCCGGAGAGAGCGACCGCATCGTGATCGACCGGGAGGGACACAGCGTCCCGCTGCGGGAGCACCTGAAAAAAGCGAAGGTGCCCCTCCGGGAGAGGGATACGGCCGTGGTCCTTGCCGACGGCAGCCGCGTCCTCTGGGTCGTGGGCGGCAGGATCGGCGAAGATGCGAAAGTACTTGAAGACACAGCAAGGGCCCTGTGCATCACGAGGGTCCCGGAAAGTCAGGGGGAATAAACATGAAGGAAACAGTCAGAATCCTGTTATCGGAGAGCAAGACAGAGGAGAGAATCGCGCAGCTTGCGGCGCAGATCGACCGGGACTACGCGGGACGCAGCGTGCATCTGATCTGCATCCTGAAGGGAAGTATCTTTTTCACCTGCGCCCTGGCGAAGCGGATCACCGTGCCGGTCACGATGGACTTCATGTCCGTGAGCAGCTACGGCTCCGGCACCTCCTCCAGCGGCGTCGTCCGCCTGATCAAAGACCTGGATGAGCCGATCGAAGGCAAGGACGTGATCGTGATCGAGGACATTATCGATTCGGGCAGGACCCTCAGCTACCTGCTGCAGAACCTGCAGGACCGCAAGCCGGCAAGCCTTCGGCTGTGCACGCTGCTGGACAAGCCCGAGCGCCGCGTCGCGGAAGTGAAGGTGGATTATACCGGATTTGCCATCCCGGATGAATTCGTGGTGGGCTACGGGCTTGACTACGCCCAGAAATACCGGAATCTGCCGTTTATCGGCGTCCTCTCCCTGGAGGATGACGGTGCCCAGGAGGGAGGAGACAGTCAGCAGTGAACAGAAATATCAGGGGCTTTGTCACCTACGCCGTCCTTGCAGCGATCTTTATCTTCCTGGTATTCGGCCTGAAGGACAGCTTTGACGGAAGGACCCAGATCACCTACCGGGAATTTGAGCAGATGCTGGAGCAGGAAGAGGTCGCCGGCGTTGTGATCACGCAGAATCAGGACGTGCCCACCGGCGTGCTGGAGATCAGCACCACCTCCGGTACCGAGACCGTGCTGAATGTCTCTGACGTGAACCGCGCCCAGCAGCTGCTGGAAGAGTACGATGTGCCCGTGTCGGTCCTGGACGTTGAGAAGGAGAGCATCTTTGTCACCACCATCCTTCCCGTCCTGCTGATGGGCGTCATGCTGGTCCTTTTCTTCGCCATGTTCAGCCGGCAGTCCTCCGGGAGCAATTCCCGCATGATGAACTTCGGCAAGAACCGCGCGCGCATGATCACGCCGGATTCCAAGCGCGTCCTCTTCAAGGATGTGGCCGGCCTCCAGGAGGAGAAAGAGGAGCTGGAGGAGCTGGTGGAATTTCTGCGCGACCCGTCGCGGTTTTTAAAGCTCGGCGCGCGCATCCCGAAGGGCCTTCTGCTTGTCGGCCCGCCCGGAACCGGCAAAACGCTGCTCGCCAAGGCGGTGGCGGGGGAGGCGGGAGTCCCCTTCTTCTCCATCTCCGGTTCGGATTTTGTGGAAATGTTCGTGGGCGTCGGCGCTTCCCGCGTGCGCGACCTGTTCGAGGACGCGAAAAAGCACCAGCCCTGCATCATCTTTATCGATGAGATCGACGCCGTCGCCAGGCGCAGGGGCACCGGCATGGGCGGCGGTCACGACGAGCGCGAGCAGACCCTCAACCAGCTGCTCGTGGAGATGGACGGCTTCGGTGTCAACGAGGGGATCATCGTGATGGCGGCGACGAACCGCGTGGATATCCTGGATCCCGCCATCCTGCGTCCCGGCCGCTTTGACCGCCAGGTCGCCGTGGGCAGACCCGACATCCGCGGCCGCGAGGAGATCCTCAGGGTGCACGCGGCGGGCAAGCCGCTGGGCGACGATGTGGACCTCGCCGAGATCGCCCGCACGACGGCCGGCTTTACCGGCGCGGACCTGGAGAACCTGATGAACGAGGCGGCGATCATGGCCGCGAAGGCGCAGCGGCCCTACCTGATCCAGGACGATATCCGCAGGGCCTTCATCAAGGTCGGGGTCGGCGCGGAGAAGAAGAGCCGCGTCATCTCCGAGCGGGAGAAGAAGATCACGGCCTACCACGAGTCCGGCCACGCGATCCTCTTCCACGTGCTTCCGCTGGTGGGACCGGTCCATACGATCTCCATCATCCCCACGGGACGTGGCGCGGCGGGCTATACCATGCCGCTGCCGGAGCGCGATGAGATGTTCAACACCCGGGAGCAGATGTTTGAGACCCTGGTGGTGGACTTCGGCGGGCGCGTCGCGGAGGAGCTGGTCTTCGGCGATGTGACGACGGGCGCCTCCCAGGATATCAAGAACGCTACGCGCCTGGCCAGGGCGATGGTGACCAAGTACGGCATGTCCGATAAGATCGGCCTGATCAATTACGAGCAGGAGGAGGACGAGATCTTCATCGGCCGCGACCTGGCGCACACGAGGGCCTACGGGGAGCGGGTCGCGACCCTGATCGACGAGGAAGTGAAAAGGCTGATCGACGAGGCGCATGAGAAGGCGAAGCAGATCATCACCGAGCATATGGAGATCCTGCACCGCAGCGCTGAGCTCCTGATCGAAAAGGAAAAGCTCACCCGGGAGGAATTCGAGGCGCTCTTCGCGCAGTAAGGGGGGTGACCGGGGATGTTATGTGCATAAAGCACAAAAAAAGCGATGCGATTTTGTGAACTTTATGCAGACTTCTCCGCGGATCCATGCTATAGTTATTATCGTAAAACCCCCAATACATTATAAGTTTTTGCTACACCCCATAAGAGAAATACCTTCTCCGAAAAAAGGCTGCCCCGGCAGCCTTTTTTTCATGACCGGGAAAGGCCTGTCTTGTGCAATCACGGGAGTTGTTATAAAATTATAGATTGGATGTACATGCAACAGAAAGAGTGTGCTGGTGATGAAGAGAGAAGAATCGGTTTTAAGAAAGACTTCATTTGTCCTGCGGATGCATCCGATGCTTGACGGAGATGCCCTGTACAGTGACGAAACGCAGAACTATCTGGATCCCATGGAACCGGGGCCCGGCGAGAAGGTCCGCGTGCGTCTGCGGACTGCGGCTGACAATATCGACGAGGTATGTCTGGTCACCGACGAAAAGCGCTTTCCCATGCGGCTGGCCGCCACCGACGGGCAGTTTGATTTTTATGAGACCGAGGTGCAGCTGGGGGAAGAGACCTTCCGGTACTGGTTTGAGGTCTCCAGCGGCCAGGATATGCTCTACTATTCCAAGGAGGGGCCGTCGAGGGCGCTGCGCAGGGAATTCCTGTTTTCCATTCATCCGGGATTTTCCACGCCGGACTGGGCGAAGGGCGCCGTGATGTACCAGATCTTCACGGACCGGTTCCGCAACGGGGACCCGTCCAACGATGTGCTCGACGGGGAGTACGCCTACATCCGCGAGCCGGTGCACCGCATCGCGGACTGGAACGCGCTGCCGGAGCCCATGGATGTGCGCAATTTCTACGGCGGGGATCTGCAGGGCGTCATGGACAAGCTCGACTATCTGCAGGACCTGGGCGTTGAGGTGATCTATTTCAATCCCCTTTTCGTCTCGCCCTCCAACCATAAATACGATATTCAGGACTACGACCATATCGATCCCCATTTCGGGAAGATCGTGGTGGACGACGGGGAGGTGCTTCCCCGGGGGAGCGTGAAGAACCGCGAGTCCTCCCGCTACATCCGCCGGGTGACGGACCTTCGGAACCTCGAGGCGAGCAACGAGTTCTTCGCCCGCCTGGTGGAGGAAATCCACCGCCGCGGCATGCGGGTCATTCTGGACGGCGTCTTCAACCACTGCGGGTCCTTTAACAAGTGGATGGACAGAGAGCGCCTCTACGAGGGCGTGGAGGGGTATAAGAGCGGCGCCTATGTGAGCGCGGACAGCCCCTACCGGAGCTTCTTCCATTTCAACAGCAATGCGTGGCCCTACAACGACTCCTACGAGGGCTGGTGGGGCGTCGATACCCTGCCGAAGCTCAACTATGAGGAATCCGACAAGCTGGTGGAATACATCCTGCGGATCGGGAAAAAGTGGGTCTCCCCGCCCTACAACGCCGACGGCTGGCGTCTGGACGTGGCGGCGGACCTGGGACGGACGCCCCAGTTCAACCACAAGATGTGGAAGATGTTCCGCAAGGCCGTCAAGGAGGCGAAGCCCGACGCGATCATCCTGGCCGAGCACTACGGCGACCCGTCCGAGTGGCTCCAGGGCGACGAGTGGGATACGGTGATGAACTATGACGCCTTCATGGAACCGCTGACCTGGTTCTTCACCGGCATGGAAAAGCACAGTGACTATAAGGACGAGCATCTGTACGGCAACGCCGAGAGCTTCCTGTGGAGCATGCGCCTGAACATGGCGCGGCTTTCCGGACCCTCTCTGCTCACCTCGATGAATGAGCTGTCGAACCACGATCACTCGCGGTTCCTGACGCGCACGAACCGGGTGGCGGGCCGGACGGGGCAGTTTTCCTTTGACGCCGCCTCCGAGGGCGTGAAGCCGGCCGTTATGCGCGAAGCAGTGGTCTTCCAGATGACCTGGCCGGGGGCCCCGACGATCTACTACGGGGATGAGGCCGGCGTCTGCGGGTTCACGGACCCGGACAACCGCAGGACCTATCCCTGGGGCCATGAGGACAGGGAGATGCTGCGGTTCCACAAGGGCGCGATCGCCCTTCACCGCGGGCAGGAAGTGCTGCGCAGGGGATCGACCAAGATCCTGTTCGGCAGCCCGGGCACCTTTGCCTTCGGGCGGTTCTGCGACAGCTGCAGCATCATCATTGCCTTCAACAACGCCGAAGAGGAAAAGGAACTGGTGATCCGCGTCACGCCGGCGCAGGTGCACGCCTTCGAGGAGATGACCTGCCTGCTGACGACGGACAAAGACGGATTTTCCTTCGCGAAGAAGACCTACCGGTGCGAGGGGGAATTCCTGAAGATCACGGTGGGCCCGCTCGGCGCTGTTGTGCTGCGCACCGGCGACCGGCCCCTTCCGGAGAGAATCTGAGATAACAGGGAGTTATAAAAGGAGAACAGAACATGAAGATAGCGGTACTGGCAGGAGGAATCAGCACGGAGAGAGAGATCTCCATCGTATCCGGGACGGGCGTCTGCAAGGCGCTGCGGGACCGCGGACACAGCGCGGTCCTGATCGATATTTTCTGCGGGGATCCTTCACTGGACGCGGAGGAGGTCTTTGCGCGGAAGGACTACGACCCGGACAGGGCGGCGGCCTTCATCCGCAGCTTCGACGACAGGCTGGAGGAGATGAAGACGCGCAGAGGATTCTTCGGCCCCGGCGTGCTGGAGCTCTGCCGGGCGGCCGACGCGGTCTTCCTTGCCCTCCACGGGCAGAACGGGGAGGACGGCAAGGTGCAGGCGGCGCTGGAACTGATGGGCATTCCCTACACGGGATGCGGATATCTGGGCAGCGCCCTGGCCATGGATAAGGAGCTGTCCAAGCAGCTCTTCAGGGAGAACGGGGTGCCGACCCCGCCCGGTATCGTCGTGCGCGAAAACGAGAAGGTCCTGTCCGCTGCCGAGAACGGCGTCGGCGTGCCCTGCGTGGTGAAGCCCAGCCGCGGCGGATCCAGCGTCGGCGTGTCCATCGCCCGCACCCAGGAGGAGTACGACGCGGCCCTGCGCGAGGGCTTTAAGTACGAGCCGGTGCTGCTGGTGGAAAAATACATCTCCGGGAGAGAATTCTCGGTGGGCATCGTGGACGGCGAGGTCTACCCGGTCATCGAGATCGCCCCGATTCAGGGCTTTTACGATTATCACAACAAATACGCGGCAGGCTCCACCGTCGAGACCTGCCCGGCCGATCTTTCCCCGGCGCTGACGAAGAAGATGCAGGATGCGGCCCTCGCGGCCTGGCACGCCCTGCGCCTGGAAAGCTACGCCAGGATCGACGTGATGATGGACGAACAGGAAAATGTGTACTGCCTGGAGGCAAACACCCTGCCCGGCATGACGCCAACGAGCCTGCTGCCCCAGGAGGCGGCTGCCCTCGGCATCGGCTTCGGGGAGCTGTGTGAGAAACTGATCCAGGTCTCGCTTGCGGGAGGAGAAAAGGCATGAAGAACATGACGCTGCGGCAGATGGCTGCCGCCTGCGGCGGTGCGCTGCATGAGGCGGCGGGGGCGGCGGACAGGGAAGTATCCGCCCTGGTGACCGACAGCAGAAAGGCCGGGGAGGGCTGCGTGTTCGCGGCGATCCGCGGCGCCAGAGCCGACGGCCACGACTTCATCCCGGATGTCTTCGCGAAGGGCGCCCTGGGCGTCATCTGCGAGGAGGAGCCGGCGGACGCGGCCGGCAGCTATATCCTGGTCCCCTCCACGGGGCAGGCGCTCAAGGACATCGCGGAAGCCTACCTGGCCACCCTGCATATCCCGGTGGTCGGCATCACGGGGAGCGTCGGCAAGACGAGCACGAAGGAGATGATCGCCTCCGTCCTCGCGCAGAAATATAAGGTCGGCAAGACGCAGGGAAATTTCAACAACGAACTGGGCCTGCCGCTGACCATTTTCTCCCTGCCGGACGACGCGCAGATCGCGGTCCTGGAGATGGGAATCAGTGACTTCGGCGAGATGCACCGCCTGGCCAAGATCGCGCGGCCCGACATCTGCGTGATCACGAACATCGGGCAGTGCCATCTGGAATTTCTCGGCACGAGGGACGGCATCCTGAAGGCGAAGACGGAGATCTTTGATTTCCTGAAGCCCGACGGGCGCATCATCCTGAACGGAAACGACGACAAGCTTGCGGGCATCCGCGAGGCAAAGGGAATCAAGCCGCTCTTTTTCGGCATTCCCGGACAGGGCGGGGCGGAGCTTGGCGTCTGGGCTGAGGACATCGAGGATCTCGGCCTTGCCGGCACGGCGTGCCGGATCTGCTGGGACGGGGGCTCCATCGGGGTGAAGATCCCGGTTCCCGGCCTGCACATTGTAATGAACGCCCTTGCCGCCGCGGCGGTGGGCTTTGCCGCGGGACTCACCCCGGAACAGATCCGGGACGGCATCGCGGCCCTGGTACCGGTGCGCGGACGCTTCCGCATTCTCCGCACCGGCCGGTACACCCTGATCGATGACTGCTACAACGCGAACCCTGTGTCCATGAAGGCCTCCCTGCAGGCCCTCTCCGGGGCAGACGGCCGTAAGGTCGCGGTGCTGGGGGATATGGGCGAGCTGGGCACCGACGAGGTGCAGCTGCATGAAGAGACCGGGACCTTCGCGGGAGACTGCGGGCTCTCGCTCCTGGTCACCATCGGACCGCTCTCGGTCTCCATCGGACAGAAGGCCGTGGAGAAGGATCCGGGGCTTGCCCATGTGCATTTTTCCACGGTGGAGGACTTCCTGAAGCAGGCAGGAGAGCTGATCCGGGAGGGCGACACCGTGCTGGTGAAGGCTTCCCATTTCATGGGCTTTGACCGCATCGTGGAGGAGCTGCAATGATCATCCTTGCGGGCCTGGGCAATCCCGGGCGCAAATACGAAAAGACAAGGCACAACGCGGGGTTTGACACGATCGACCTGATCGCGGAAAAGTACGGCATCCGGATCGGCACGGAAAAGTTCCGGGGACTGTGCGGCACAGGCCTGATCGACGGGGAAAAGGTGATGCTGCTCAAGCCCCAGACCTTCATGAACCTCAGCGGCGAGTGCATCGGCGCGGCCTGCGCCTACTACGGGACCGACCCGGTGACCGGGCTCGTCGTCATCTGCGACGACATCAACCTGCCCCCCGGCCGGCTGCGCATCCGGACGAAGGGCAGCGCCGGCGGGCACAACGGCCTGAAGAACATCATCGCGTGCCTCGGCACCCAGGAATTCGCCCGCATCCGCATCGGGGTGGGCAGCAGCGGGGAGGACGGTCTTGTGGACTTTGTGCTGGGGCGGTTTACCCCTGCCGACAGGGAGATCATGGAAAAGTCCTACGCCCGGGCTGCGGAGGCGGCCGCGGCGATGGTGACCCGGGATATCCAGAGCGTGATGAACGAGTATAACCGGAGCACGGAGGAAGTATGAAAGCATTTCGCGCGCCCATGCTGGAAATGGGCGAGGTGGAGGCGATCCTTGAGGCGCTTCCGAAAAACCGCGGCGTCCTGCAGGTGATCGGGACGATCGACGCGCAGAAGGCGCAGCTGATCGACACCCTGGGGGCGGACAGCGCCTGCCGCCTGATCGTCGCGGCAAACGACGCGGAGGCAAAAGAGATCTGGGAGAATATCAGTTTCTTTGACCGGGAAGCCATGTACTTCCCGGCCAAAGATTTTATTTTCTTCCAGGCCGATCTGCGCAGCAACCAGCTGGAGAAGGAGCGGATCCGCGTCCTGGAGCGGCTGCTGTCGGGGGACCCCGTGACCGTGGTCGCGCCGGTCAGCGCCTTCATGACCCACATGATGCCCTACGCCCTCTGGAAGGAGCAGATCCGCACGGTCAGCGAGGGCGATGTCCTCGACCTGGAGGAGTGGAAGCGGTTCCTCGCCCGGACGGGCTACGAGCGCAACACCCAGGTGGAGGGCCCGGGCCAGTACGCGGTGCGCGGCGGCATCCTGGACATCTATCCGCTGACCATGGAGCACCCGGTCCGGATCGAGCTGTTCGGCGACGAGGTCGACCAGATCCGCGTCTTCGACGAGGTGAGCCAGCGCTCCATCGATACCCTGGAGAGCGTAAAGATCTTCCCCGCGTCGGAGCTGATCCTGGACGAGGAGCGGCTGGAGAAGGGCCTTGCCGCCATGGAGGCGGAGGGAAAGAAGGCCCAGGCCGCGTTCAAGAAAGAGATGAAGCTCGAGGAGGCGGCCAGGGTGCGGGACGCTCTGCGGGACTGCCGGGAGCGCCTGACCGAGTTTGAGGATTACGGCTCCCTGGACGCCTGGACGGACTACTTTTATCCCTCCTGCGTCAGCCTGCTCGACTGGTTCCCCGAGACGCCGACGGTCTTTCTGGATGAGCCCAACCGGCTCGCCCAGGCGGCGGACGCCACCGAGCTGGAGTTTAGGGAGAGCATGATGCACCGCCTGGAGAAGGGCTATGTGCTGCCGGGGCAGACCGGCATCGTCTTCGGCGCCCGCGCGGTGCAGGAGAGGCTTTCCTCCCTCTGCTGCGTCGGACTCTGCGCGATGGAGGCGGTGCGCGGGGACTGGCCCGTGACCGGGACATACTCCTTAAGCGTGCAGGGCGTCAGCGCCTACAACAACCATTTCGAGATGCTGGTGCGCGACCTGAAGCGCTGGGTGAAGGAAAAATACCGGGTGATCGTCATGGCCGCCTCCCGCACGAGGGGCAGGCGCCTGGCCGAGGACCTGCAGGACTACGACCTGCGCGCCTTCTTCAGCGAGGATGAGGAGCGCGTCCTTTCCCCGGGTGAGATCATGGTCACCAGCGGGAGCGCGAGGAGGGGCTACGAGTACCCGCTCATCCGCTTCGTCGTGATCACCGAGAGCGATATCTTCGGCCGCGTCAAGCGCAAAAAGCGCAGGCCGGCGCGCCGCGAGGGCACGGTGATCAGCAGCTGGACGGACCTGACGCCCGGCGACTATGTGGTGCATGAGAGCCACGGCCTGGGCGTGTTCCGGGGCGTGGAAAAGATCGAGGTCGGGCACGTCCTGAAGGACTATGTGAAGATCGAGTACGCGGACGGCGGCTTCCTCTACGTCCTGGCTTCCCAGCTGGACGCCATCCAGAAGTACGCGGACGCGGACGCGAAAAAGCCGAAGCTCTCCCGCCTGGGCACCCAGGAGTGGGCCCGCACGAAGAGCAAGGTGCGCGGCGCCGTGCAGGAGATCGCCAGGGAGCTGGTGGAGCTGTACGCGGCGAGGCAGCGGGAGGACGGCTTCGTCTACAGCGAGGATTCCGTCTGGCAGAGCGAGTTTGAGGAGCTCTTCCCCTTCGAGGAGACAGAGGACCAGATCAAGGCCATCGAGGACACCAAGCGGGACATGGAGAGCCCGCGGATCATGGACAGGCTCATCTGCGGCGACGTCGGCTACGGCAAGACGGAGGTCGCCCTGCGCGCGGCCTTCAAGGCGGTGCAGGACAGCAAGCAGACGGCCTTCCTGGTGCCCACCACCATTCTGGCGCAGCAGCACTACAATACCTTTGTGCAGAGGATGTCCCAGTATCCGGTGAAGATCGGCCTGCTCTGCCGGTTCCGCACCAGCGCGGAGCAGAAAAAGACCATCGAGGACTTAAAGCGGGGCAGGATCGACATCGTGATCGGTACCCACCGCCTGCTCTCGAAGGACGTCGCCTTCAAGGATCTGGGCCTGCTGATCATCGACGAGGAGCAGCGCTTCGGCGTGACCCACAAGGAAAAGATCAAGCAGCTGAAAAAAGACGTGGATGTGCTCTCCCTCACCGCTACGCCCATCCCCCGGACCCTGCACATGAGCCTGACGGGCATCCGGGACATGAGCCTGCTCGAGGAGCCGCCCTCCGACCGGCGCCCCATCCAGACCTTTGTGATGGAGTACAACGAGGAGATGGTCAGGGAGGCGGTCAGCCGGGAGCTTGCCCGGGGCGGACAGGTCTACTTTGTCTACAACCGGATCTCCCGGATAGCGGAGATGGCGGCCATGATCCAGCGGCTCGTGCCGGACGCCAGGGTGGCCTGGGCCCACGGGCAGATGAAGGAGCGCCAGCTCGAGGACATCATGTACGACTTCATCAACGGGGATACCGATATCCTCGTGACGACCACGATCATCGAGACCGGCCTCGACATCAGCAACGTGAATACGATCATCATCTACGACGCGGACAACATGGGCCTGTCCCAGCTCTACCAGCTGCGGGGCAGGGTCGGGCGTTCCTCGCGGACGTCCTTCGCCTTCCTGATGTACCGGCGCGGCAAGGTCCTGCGGGAGACCGCGCGCAAGCGCCTGGAAGCCATCCGCGAATTTACCGAGCTGGGCAGCGGGTTCCGCATCGCCATGCGGGATCTGGAGATCCGCGGCGCCGGCAACCTGCTCGGCAGCGAGCAGAGCGGCCACATGGACGCCGTGGGCTACGACCTGTACTGCAAGCTCCTCGGGGAGGCGGTGCGCGAGGCGAAGGGCACGGCGACCGTGCATGAGGGCTACGATACCAGCGTGGATATCGATGTGGACGCCTACATTCCGGACAGCTATATCCGGGATGAGACGACGAAGCTCGACGTCTACCGACGGATCGCGCAGATCAGCTCCCAGGAGGAGCACGACGACATGCTGAACGAGCTGATCGACCGCTTCGGCGATCCGCCCCGTCCCGTGCTCAACCTTCTGCAGATCGCGATGCTGCGGGTGACGGCCCGCCTGATCTATGTGACGGACGTGGTGCAGAAGGCGGGGGAGATCCGCTTTATCCTGTACCCGAAGGCCAGGATCGATATCCTGAAGATCGATCAGTTCCTGCGCGGATACTGGGGAAAGATGACCTTCTCCGCACAGGATCCGCCGAGCTTCTCCTACCGGCTGGACAAGGACGGATCCGGGGAGGAGCCCCTGCGGCTCTGCACCCGCATCCTGATGGATATGAAACAGCTTGAGATCCCTCAGGGGGAATGAGTTTCTCTTGCCAGAGGGAGAGAAAGAGATTATAATATGGGACATGGTGTCCGGACCGCCCGGCGTGTCCGGTAAGTAAGCGTGTTAGATGGAGGAATACGAAAATGAATACAGGATGGAAAAAAGTGCTGGCACTCGGGCTTGGCCTTACCCTCGCCGCGGGCACTCTCGCCGGCTGCGGCAAGAAGGCGGCAAAGGAAACGGCGGCGATCACCGTCAACGACAGTACGGTGACCGACGGCGAACTGAATTTCCTGCTCAGGTACCAGCAGGCGCATTTTGAGACGACCTACGGAAGCCTTTTCTCTTCCCTCTACGGCGGCAGCATCGATCTGTGGTCTCAGGACCTGACCGGCACGGGCGTGCCCTACGGTGAGACCCTGAAGGAGCAGACCGTCTCCGCAATGCAGGAAATGCTGCTGGCTGAGCAGCACATGGAAGAGTACGGCGTTTCCCTGACCGATGACGAGAAGGCGCAGATCACCTCCGCCGCGGAAAGCTTCATTGCCGCGAACGGCGAGGAAGCGCTGGAGGCCATGGGCGCGACCCAGGAGAACGTAGAGAGAGTCCTGACGCTGTACACCATCCGGAATAAAATGGAGACGGCGATGACCGCCGACGTGGACACAGAGGTTTCCGACGAGGAAGCTGCCCAGACCACGGTCTCCTATGTGAAATTCAACGCCGAGACCGAGGCGCCCGAACCGGAGACCGAGGCTGTCTCCGAGGTTGAGGAGCTCCTCTCTGAAACGGAACTTCCTGCCGAGACGCAGGAAGATCTGACGGAAGCCGGCCTTGAGGCCCAGACCGAGGTCAGAACGAAGGCCTCCCCGTCCGAGACGGAGATCGCCGAGCAGCTGACCGAAGCAGCGGAAGCTGTTGTCGAGGGCGAGACCGAAGCGGGAACGGAAGCGGAAGAAGTCGAGACCGAGAGCCCCGAAATGATCGCGGCCAGAGCCCAGGCCCAGGCGCAGGCCGAGGCCTTCCTTGCCCAGGCGCAGACGACGGACGACTGGGCTGCGCTGATGGCCGAGACGGCGGATGCCGCTGATGACGACAACATCACCTCCGGCAGCTACACCTTCGGCGCGGACAGCACCTATCCGGATGCTGCCATCATCGCTGCGGCAGCCGGCCATGAGGACGGCGAGCTGGCGGACGAAGTCGTTGCCTACGACACGGGCTACTATGTCATCCATGTGGACGACGCCTTCGATGAGGAAGCGACCGCCCAGAGGAAGGAAGCCATCGTGTCCGAGCGCAGGCAGGAAGCCCTGACAGCGCTGTACGAGACCTGGACGGGCGACGCCGAGATCTCTGTGGACGCCGCGGTATTTGCGGGCCTTACCTTCGCCAACACCTTCCTGGTCGAGACGGAAGCGGCTGAGGCCGTTACGGAAGCAGCCGAGGCCGTCACGGAAGCGGTGACGGAGAGCGGCACAGAGGCCGTCCGCTGACAAAGAAAAAAGAAAACGCCGGGGCGATCCGGCTCCAGAGAAACAAAATGACAGACGCGCGGACCGGGACATCCCGGCCCGCGCGCCTTCGCATATCCGCTTAGGATGCTTTAGTCCGCGGGAGGAGGAAATGAAAAAATGAATGCGAACGCGAACTACCAGGACCTGAAGGATTCGACGAAGACCTTCCTCCAGGTCATCACATCCAACGACCTGTATTACGGGCTTCTGCTGCTGGTGATCATGATCATCCTGATCAAGGTGATCGGCCTGGTCTTCAAGCCGCTGCGGAAGAAAGGCTCCATCTTCGCGGGCTTTATCGGCGGCTGCCTGCAGGCCTTCGTCGCCGTGATGTTCGGCCTGAAGATTATCAGCCTCTCCGAGACGCTGGAGGGCTTTACCTCCCAGATCTTCATGTCATCCTCTCTTCTGGTCGTCGTGCTTGGCTTTGTCTTCCAGGAAGGCCTCGCGAACATCGTGCACGGCTTTATCCTGTTTGCCTTCAAGCCCTTCCGGATCGGCGACCGGATCAGCATCACCGTGGACGGGACGCCGATCACGGGTTATGTGGAGAACATTGACCTGCGCAGCACGATCATCTGCAACGTGCTCAATTCCGCCCATGTGATCATCCCGAACGCGAAGGTGGACACCTCGGTGATCGGCAACAGCCAGTACGACAGGGCCCACGGCAGCAGCTCCAATTTCCTTGATCTCGGCATCACCTACGATTCCAACCTGGAAAAGACGATCGCCATGGTGGCCGCGGCGGTGGAGGCGCACCCCTATGTGCGGAAATCCGCGGAAGCCCGCGGCGCCCAGGGCGAGCACGTCACGGTGATGGTGCGGGATCTGGCGGAGAGCGCCATCCTGCTGCGCGCGACGGTCATCACCTCCACCGTGGAGGAAAACTTCGCGGCCTGCAGCGACATCCGCAGGGAGCTGGTGCGGGAGTTTTCCCTGACGCCGGACGTGAGTTTCGCCTATCCCCACGTGGAGCTGGTTCACCACGCTTGACAGGGCGCCTTCCCACGTGCTATCATTTCTTGTGTGATTTAACACGGCAGAGTGTTACAAAATCAGAGCATTCAAGGATATGGGAGGACGATACCATGATGAAGAAAGCACTTATTCTTGCAGCCTGTGCGGTGATCGCCGCCGCGCCCGCGGCCTACGCCTCCGAGACGGGGCTTGCCCAGGAGGGAAAACTGGTCGTCGGTTTTGACGCGGAATATCCGCCCTACGGCTACATGGATGAAAACGGCGAATACACCGGCTTTGACCTCGAGCTGGCCCAGGCGGTCTGCGACATCGAGGGCTGGGAGCTGGTCAAGACCCCGATCGACTGGGATTCCAAGGACATGGAGCTGAACTCCGGTTCCATCGACTGCATCTGGAA